>JAYTAY010000028.1:0-2264 GCA_043737255.1 Luteimonas sp. | reverse complement strand
TCGTGGGTGACGTGCTTGCGGCGCGCCTTCGCTTCACTGAAGCGCCTGACGACGTCGCCGTGAGCCTGCGTGCTCCGAATGGCGAAACGTTGGCCAACCTGGCTGCGCCCACGGCGCTCGATAGCCGCAAGTTCTTGGCAGAGCTGACCGTACCAAGCCAGCCCTTCGTAGTCGAAGCGTCGGGCCGCACTAGCCTCGGTCATCGCTTCGTGCGCCAAGTGGCGGTTCCCAGCATCCCGCAGACAATCGCGGCGCGCTTCGAGCCGGGTCTTGAGATCGCCTCCACCGGCACCAGTACTTCGCTGACCTTGAAGTTGCAAAACCGGGGAGCGACTGAGGCGCGCTACGGTCTATCTTTCGGCAGCGACCTGGGCTGGAACGTCACCGGGCCAGCATTCGTAGTGGTGCCAGCCGGCGCGGAAAGCGCGGTGGCGCTGTCCGTATCGGTGCCCGCCTCGGCAAGCCAGGATGATCAGGCACGCGTGCGAGTCGACGTGCGTGATGTGGCACAGGGCAACAGTCACAACTACGCCATCGCTGATGTGATTGTGCAATCGAATCTCCCACCGGTCTGCGAAGCAGCGGTCGCCAGTCCCTTGAAAATCTGGCCGCCGAATCACGAGCTCATTTCGGTCACGGTCGAAGGTGTGACCGATCCGGACGGCGACGCAGTTACCTTGAAGGTCACGTCGATCACCCAGGACGAGCCGGTGCGAGGCAAAGGCAGCGGCAGCACGTCCCCTGACGCGACCGGGCTGGCGACGGATCATCCCGCCGTGCGCAGCGAGCGTGATGGCAGCGGCGATGGTCGGGTTTACCAGCTCAGCTTCACGGCCGAAGACAGCCGCGGCGCGGCGTGTAGCGGGCGCGTGGAGGTCAGCGTGCTCCATAGGAAAGGTCGCGCCGCCGTAGACAGCGGACAACGCTACGATTCAACTGGCGGCTGACATGCCTTTGCGCCCGAGAGATCGGGGCGTTGGAGCAGCAGCGGTGCCCCGTTCGCCGTTGCTGCTGTTCTTGGCGGTGATGATCTCGCCAGGCTGCGCGCGCGATTTGCCGGGGCTGTCGCAACGGTCCGGCGAAGAAATTGCACTGCGTAGCATCCGTCGAGGCGAAGTGTTGCCCTTGCGTCCCTACTGGGACGCAAGCGGCTCTTTACGCTGGGGAGGCCCGCAACATGCCCTCGGTTCAAGGCAATGCGACTCCGATGCGACAGCCGAGGCCAAGATCTGGATCGAGATCCCCCGGATTGAAGAAATTCGCTGCTACCGTTCGGGCGGAGTTCTGCGCGAGGCCTGGTTGGCATCCTTTGAAGCAGATGGGTCGGTGCGTTGGCGGGTTTCATTGCTGGGCGACCAGACGTCGGCGTCGGCCGATCGTGTGGCGGGGGTAAGTGAGGGCACCGTAGGTCTCGAATCGGGCCGTTGGGTCGCGAATGACGGTACTGTCCACGGCCACCTCGTGACGGGGAAGCCGACGCGCCTGTTCTCACCCATCGCCTGGTTCAACGACGTGTTCGTGAAAGTCGTCGATGGCACCGAAGCACTAACTCTGGAGCGCATCGAGATGACTGGCGGGGCTCGGCAACTCCTGCCGGCGCTGCCTCGCGCCGGTTGGCTAAGCCGATGGCGAGTTCGCGACCTCGCGCTTTCTCCAGACGGCCGTTGGCTGGCCGCCGCACTCGAGAACGATTGGCGGGGACCGGCACCGGTCGCAGTCGCAGTTCTCGATCTTGAAAAGAATCGGTGGGTAGCACTGGAATCCCGGTGTCCCGCGGCGCTCTGCCAAGACCCGACGGTGCTCACCACGAGCGAGACGATTGGTTTCGCATACCGCAACGTTTCCACCGCGCGTACGATCTTGGTCACCTACTCAATTCCCAAGTAGCGTTGCCCCGGTTCCATTTGGACACTTAGCAGGTTGTTGAAATTCGAGTGGATGGCAGCACAATTTCCGTTCTTTAAGCTCGTGGGCAGTCTCTGCACACGGTGAATTCGACTCGAAAGTCGGCCTTGGCCCACTCTTGCGACCACTGCGGGCGCACCTTCCCCATTGAGACCGTCATGCGACGGCTCCTGCAGCGATGAGTTTCCAGAAGCCGCACCAGATTGCTTGCGGCCATCGCCAGTTGAAACAGGGCCTCAACCTTCTTGAGGCCGCGCTGCTTGACTTGGCGCATGCCCGCCGCCGACTTCAGCCAGCCGAAGTGGGTCTCGATCCACGCACGAATCTTCAGACTCACCGCATAGCCGCTATGCCGGGTC
>JAYTAY010000027.1:0-2266 GCA_043737255.1 Luteimonas sp. | reverse complement strand
TCATCTTGTTGAGGTTGTCGACGTAGGTCTTGTGGTGTTTGCCGTAGTGGTAATCGATGGTTTCGCCGGAAATATGCGGCTCCAGCGCCGTGCGATCGTAGGGCAGGGCGGGCAATTCAATGGCCATGACGGGCTCCTGTGGTGGGTTGCGAGGGAAGCGTCGCGCAGCAACCGCGCGATACAATGGGAGTTTACCGGACGGACGTGATCCATCCGTTATGCGCACAACGTCCGCCTCGCGCGCAAACGTCCGGTCCATCAAGTCAGGAGAACACGTCATGTCAGTTTTGGAACGGATCCAGGCCGAAGTCGAAGGCCATCCGATCGTCTTGTTTATGAAGGGCACGCCGCAGTTCCCGATGTGCGGTTTTTCCAGCCGCACCGTGCAGGCGCTGAAGGCCGCAGGCGCCGCGCAATTGCATACCGTCAACATCCTCGAAGAACCGGAAATCCGTGCCAACCTGCCGCGCTATTCCAACTGGCCCACCTTCCCGCAGCTCTTCATCAATGGGGAGTTGATCGGAGGTTGCGATATCGCACTGGAGTTGTACGAGTCTGGCGCACTCGCGCAGATGGTTGCGGAAACGCAGCGCGCGTGAGCGCAATGCCGGCCATCGCGAACGCAGGTGCATTGGCTGGCCGCGTGGTGTTGATCGCTGGCGCGCACGGTGGACTGGGGCAGGCCGCGTCGATCGCATCCGCACGCGCGGGCGCAACCGTGGTGTTGCTGGGGCGCAAGGTACCGAAGTTGAATCGCGTGCATGACGCGATCACGAACGAGGGCGGCGTAGCGCTGTTGTATCCGCTGGACCTGGAAGGCGCATCACCCGATGACTACGCAGAGCTCGCCGCGCGCATCGAAGCCGAGCTCGGCCGCCTCGATGGCGTGTTGCATTGCGCCGCCGAGTTCCGCGGGCTGTCACCCCTGGAAAACACCGATCCCGCCGCATTCGCACGCGCACTGCACGTGAATGTCACCGCGCCTTGCTGGCTGACGCAGGCGTGCCTGCCATTGCTGAAGCGTGCCAACGATGCATCGGTCGTATTTGCATTGGATGATGTCTCGCGCGTCACGCAGGCGTACTGGGGCGGTTATGGCGTCGCACAACAGGCACGCGTCGCCTTGGTGTCGATGCTCCATGCCGAACTTGCGGCGAGTTCCGTGCGTGTATCCGGCTTGCAGCCTGGACCGATGCGGACTTCGTTGCGTGCAAAAGCATATGTCGAGGACGACGACCGCCAATCGCATGATCCGGCTGACTATGCGGACGCTTGTGTAACGCTGTTGTCGGCCGAAGGTGCAACCCATCGCGGCCAGGTGTGGACTGCACGCGCATGACCGTTGCCGCGGCTGCATTGCTGTTGTTCCTGATCCTGGATCCACTCGGCAACGTGCCGGTGGTGCTCAGCCTGTTGCGGCCGTTGACGCCCCAGCGACAGCGGTTGGTAATGGCGCGCGAACTGCTGATTGCCTTGGGGGTGCTGTTGCTGTTCCTGTGGTTCGGCCAGTACGCGCTGGAGTTGATGCATCTGCGACAGGAGTCGGTGTCGATCGCGGGTGGCATCGTGCTGTTCCTGATCGGCATCCGCATGATCTTTCCCACGGCCGAAGGCGTGATGGGCGAATTGCCCGACGGCGAACCCTTCATCGTGCCGGTGGCGATCCCGATGATCGCTGGGCCGTCGGGCATGGCCGCAGTCATGTTGATGGGCAGCCAGGAACCTGACCGCATGGCCGAATGGAGTCTGGCGCTGTTCATCGCCTGGCTTGCCACGGCGGTGATCCTTATGTCGGCCACGCTGCTCTACAAATGGCTGGGCCAGCGCGTCCTCACCGCGGTCGAGCGGTTGATGGGCATGCTGCTGGTGGCGCTGTCCGTGCAGATGTTCCTGGATGGCCTCACCGCGTACCTCCGCATTGGTCCGGGTTCGTAGCTGTCACCAGCAAACAGTGACTTAGCCGCGACAGCTCAGCAAGGTCAATAATTCAATTCAGACAGTGGGTTACGCCCGTTTACAACTGTCATTTCGCTGTCATCAGCCCCGGCTACCGTGTTAATCTCTTGTTAACCGGTACGGCTGCCTATGCGTCGGTACCGGACAGGGGCTCCACACCATTCGCCAACCACGTGACGCGACCGCGCGCCATCGTGATCCACGCATTGAGGCTAGAAAAAATGACTCATACAAATCGCGCCCGGCTCTCCAAGTTGTCGCTGGGTTTGATGGTTGCGCTCGCCGCAGCCCCTGTTTTTGCTCAGAGCAC
>JAYTAY010000026.1:0-5499 GCA_043737255.1 Luteimonas sp. | reverse complement strand
CCAGCGAGCAGCCGGTCCTTGGGTTCGGCGCGAGCGGCTGCGATGTAGCCTCCCAAGGGGGCGTCGGGGGTGTTGAGCGGATGGCTGCCGACGACGGTCCATAGCAGCTCGAAACCGAACCCCAGCATCCATAACAGGAAGTACGTGCCCACCTGCACCGGCAGCGCGGTCGCGACCACTTGACCCACGCTGCGCGGCGGGGCTCCCAGATCCGGCTTGAACGCGATCGCGACCAGCACGAGCAGGTACAGCAGCACCACCAACTGCACCGCAAGCGCTGCCAGGCCGTGGGCCTGCGAGAACAGGAACAGTGTCGGCAGCATCACCACAGCGACCGAGTAGCGGCGATCGGCGAGCATCGCGTATGCGCCGGCGAGATAGCCGCACAGCGCAAGCAGCAGCGCCGCGGCCGGGATCAGCCAGTGGCGCAGGTCGACCACGCGCGCGGTCAGCGTTTCCTGGTAAGTCGCGACGACCGCGATCGGCATCGCTGTCGCCAGCAGCAGCACCACGGCGCCGGCAGAGCAGAGCGCGAACGCCAGCTGGTGGCGGTGCAAAGGTCGGTGCAACAGGTTCAGCCAGTGGTTCGGGCGGCGGTAGGTGCCCATCTGGTACAGGCCCAGCAGCGTTCCGGCGGCCACATACACCATGCCGAAGATCTGGTAGATCAGCTTGGGTTGCTGCGCCAGATCCACCAGGCGGCTCATGAAGCCGAGCACGAGCACGTGCACGATGGCGGCGGCGATGGCCCAGCTGCGGAAGCGCAGAAATTCGGCCTTGAATAGATCCCACATGTCGTTCCCCTAGTGAATTGCTGCGTGCGCGCCGGTGGGCGCGGCGTGGTTCTTCGCCAGGAAGCCGTTGACCGCGCGGTCAAGGCTGACCGGCATGCTCTGCACCGAACGCGCGCCGCTGGCACGCAGGAACTCGGCGAAATCCTCGTCCTGGTCCAGCACCAGGTAGTGGTGCAGCCCGTCGAGCCGCTGCAAATGCAGCAGGCCCGGCACGCTCGCCGGCTCCGGCCCCTTGAACGGCACGTCGGCGACCCAGTGCGTCACCCGCGCGCAGAAATCCTCGGGCGCCGACATGTTCACCAGCCGTCCGCCCTCGAGAATGATCAGGTTGTCGGCGACGCGCTCGATCTCCTCCATCTGGTGCGAGCAATAAATCACCGTGCAGTCGTCGGCCGCGTTGCTGTACATCAGCGACTCGAGGAAGGCCCGCTTGGCGATGACGTCCAGGCCCAGCGTGGGCTCGTCCAGCACCAGCAATTCCGGCGACTGCGCCAGCGCCAGCGCAAGGTTGAAGCCGGCGCGTTCGCCGCGCGAAAGCTGGCTGATCTTCTGCTCCGGCAACACGTGGTAGTGGCCGATCACCTCGTCGTAGGCGCGCTGGTTCCAGCGCGGGTACTGGTGGCGCTGCATGGCGCTCACCTGGGCCACGCGCATCCAGCCCGGCAGGGTGTGCTCTTCGTTGACGAAACCAATGCGGCTGCGGTCGGTTGGTGTCAGCTGCTGGCTGTCGCGACCGAGGATGCGCGCTGCGCCTGCTGTCTGCGGGAGGAAGCCGAGCAGGATGCGGAACAGCGTCGACTTGCCTGCGCCGTTGGCGCCGACGATGGCATGGATGCGACCGCGCGGGATGCGCAGATCGAGGTGATCGAGCGCGAGCTTGCGGCCGTAGCGCTTGCTGAGCGCGACGGTCTCGATCACGTATTCGGATTCGGTGGACTCGGACATGGTGGTCTCGAAAAGTTTGGTGTCAGGTGGTGTGCGTCAGTGCAGCTCAGGCGGTCTTGCGGGGCGCCAGCGCGAGAAATTCAAGGGACAGGCGCGCCTGCACCTCGTCAGGCGGGTAATCGAGCGCGATCACGTCGTTGATGAAGCGGCCGATGGCGTCGTCGAGCCGGCGCTCGCGCTCGCCATCGCTGAGCCGCTGGCGCGGCGTCGCCACGTACAGGCCCAGGCCCTGCCGCGATTCCAGCCAGCCTTCCGTCACCAGTTCGGCATAGGCCTTGGCGACGGTGTTGGGATTGATCGTCAACTGCTGCGCCAGCCCGCGCACACTCGGCAACTGGTCGCCGGGCGACAACTCGGCGGTGGCGACCTTCATGCGGATGGCATCCACGATCTGCTTGCTGATCGGCCGCGGATCGCCGGTGGCGATCTGGATCATGAGGGCTTGGGTGCGCGCCATTGGAGTGTTCCGTCTGTACTGTGTGATCTAGTACAGAACGAACGAAAGCAGCTGTCAACACTTTTGTATAGCGCGGCGGACCAGCGCCAGACCGGTTAGTTCCTGTACTGCTGGGTACGGTATTCAGCGTTGGTTGGCTGGCGATGTGAATACTGCGCGTCCCGGCTGCGAACGGCGTCCTCCCCCTCGCCTCAGCGCCGGCATACCAAAAATAACCTTGAGGTTTATTGCATGAAGAAGTCTTTGCTTGCCCTGTCCCTGTTGGCCGCGCTTCCCTTTGCCGCTTCGGCGGCGGAAGGCATCTCCTACAACTACGTCGAAGGCGGCTACGTCGCCACCAATCTCGATAACGACAACAACGAGATCGATGCCGACGGCTGGGGCGTCAATGCCTCCGTCGCCCTGCATCCCAATTTCCACATTTTCGGTGGCGTCAACGGTCAGCAGTCGGATGACTTCGGCTTCCTCGGCGCGCAGGTCGAGACCGACGTCAACCAGTGGCGCGCCGGCGTCGGTTACAACGTCGCCATCGCGCCGAACGCCGATCTGGTGGCGCGCGTCGCCTACGAAAAATTCGAGGTCGACGACGTCACCGTCAATGGCCAGACATTCGACATCAACGACGGCGACGATGGCTTCAGCACCGAAGTCGGCGTGCGCGCGGCGCTGGCCACGAACTTCGAGGGTTATGCGACGGCGGGTTATGAGGATTTCGGCGATGGCTCGGATGATTTCTACGGCCGCCTCGGCGCACAGGTGAAATTCAATCCGACCTGGGGCGTGAGCGGTGACGTCAAGCTCGCCGACGGCGATACCCAGTGGTTCGTGGGTCCGCGTTTGACCTGGTAAGCAATCCGACACGATGTGCGTGACCCGCGGCGACGGCTCCCTCCCTGGCCTGTCGCGGCTAGAAGCCCGGCCTTGTGCCGGGCTTCGCTTTTTTTTGGAGATCAAGAGCAGCTTTCGTAGGCCGGAATCCGCGTAGCGGCTTCCGCCGCATGTCGTTCCGGTTGCCGCAAAATCCGCGCACCAGGATCAGCATGACTGCTTCACCACATCCGGCGGAAGCGACTGCGTCGATTGCGCCCTACGAAATTTTCCTTTTTGTAGATCAGCGGAACAACGTTTCCGGATATTCCGCTTTCTGATCGCGCCCCAGCAACTGCCGCAAGCCGTCGGCCGGCGTGATCTCCCCGTGCAACACCGCCTGCACCGCACTGGAAATCGGCAACTCGATGCCATGGCGTTGCGCCTGGCGCATCACTTCGTCCACGGTCTGCACCGATTCGACCACTTGGCCGATTTCGCGGATCGCATCCTGCAACGACTGGCCGCGTCCCAGCGCCAACCCAAGTCGGCGGTTGCGTGACAGGTCGCCGGTGCAGGTCAACACCAGGTCGCCGAGTCCGGCCAGCCCCATCAGCGTTTCCGGCTGCGCGCCGATGGCCGCGGACAGCCGCAACATTTCGTTGAGCCCGCGGGTGATCAAACCGGCGCGCGCATTCAAACCGAGTTGCATGCCATCGGCGACGCCGGTGGCGACGGCCAGGACATTTTTCATCGCACCGCCAAGTTCGGCGCCGATCATGTCATCGCCGGTATAGGCCCGGAATGCCGGGCCGTGCAACACGTCGGCGACGGCTTGCGCGAAGCCGGCGTTGTCGGAATGCACCGTCAATGCGGTCGGCAGGCCCATCGCGACTTCCTTGGCGAACGATGGACCGGTGACAACGGCCAGCGGCACGTCGTCGCCGAGGATCTCGCCGGCGACTTCGTGCAGGAAGCGTCCGCTGCCCGGCTCAAAACCCTTGGTCGCCCAAGCCACGCCCGCATGGGCGGGCCGGTGCGGCGCCAACAGGCGCAGGGTTTCGGCAAAGGCGTGCGATGGCACCACAACCAGCACCAGGTCGGCGGCGCTCAGTGCTTCGGCAAGATCGGTGGTCGCATGCAGCGCATCGGGCAATGTGATGCCCGGCAAATAGCGCGGATTTTCATGGCGGGTATCGATCGCCGCGATGACGTCGGCATCGCGGCCCCACAACGTGGCGCGGCCGCAATGGCGCGCGACCAGTGCGGCGAGCGCGGTGCCCCATGAGCCCGCGCCCAGCACCGTCACGGATGGCGCAGCCGCCATCGACGCGCTCATCGCCGGCTCAGATCAACTCGGACTCAGGCATTGCCAGCCGTCTCGGTACCGGCCGCAAGTTCGCCGTCGGCGCCGCCGGCTTCCTGCTGCGCGGCGCGCTGGCGCAGGCCTTCTGCATACAGCGCGTCAAAATTGATCGGCTGCATGTAGAACTGCGGGAAACCGCCGGCCTGGATCAGCTCGCCGATGGTCTGGCGCACATACGGATACAACACCGCCGGGCATTGCGTGCCGAGCATGGCGTCGATGCCGGCCTCTTCAAAACCGGTCAGGCCGAACACGCCAGCCTGCTGCACTTCGGCCAGGTACGCGGTCTTGCCGTTGACGGTGCAGGTCAGGGTCACGCCGAGCACGACTTCGAAGGCATTGTCGTTGAGGCGTTGCACCTTCTGGTTGAGGTTCATCTGCAGCTCGGGCTGGCCCTGCTCGTTGAACACCTGCGGCGCGTTGGGCGCCTCAAAGGACACGTCCTTGACGTAAAGCTTTTCGACGGAAAACGAAGCGCCACCCTGCTGCATGTTGGTGGGGGCGAGTGCGCCGTTGCTGGTTTCTTCGGACATTGCGTACTCCAGAATGTGTTGAGTGAAAGTCAGTCGGCGATTATCGCACGGGCGTGGGAGTGACTTCGGAGCGTTGAACTCTGAGTCGTCACCCCAGCGAATGACGAAACCAACAGTTTTTCTGAGGCTAGCTTCGTTCAGCCACGCCCCTTGACCAGCGGCAAATCGGCCTGCTGCCAGGCGGTGATGCCGCCATCAAGCACATACACCTTCTCGAAGCCGGCCTTGTTCAGTCGCTTGGCCGCCGCGCCTGCGCTCTGCCCGGTCTTGCAGACCAGCACAACCGGCAGCGATTTGGCCGCTTTCAACTGCGCGTTTTCCGGATCGAACTGGGTCATCAGCACGTTCTTCGCCCCGGCTATGTGGCCCTTGTCGAAGTCGGCAAACGGGCGCAGGTCCACGACCAGGGCATTGTCGCGGTTGATCAGACCGGTCAGTTCCGCCGGACGCAGCGCCTTGTAACCGCGGAACAGGCTGGACACTTCGTTGAGGATGAGAGCGAGGGTCAGTCCGGCCAGCGCCAGCGACAGCACGGGATTGCGGCCGGCAAAGGCCATGATGTCTGGAAGGGTCACGGGAAACCGGAGGAGCAAACGG
>JAYTAY010000025.1:0-5509 GCA_043737255.1 Luteimonas sp. | reverse complement strand
ACTCCACACAGAAATCGTTCACCGGCAGGTCAAACCGCAGAATCGTTGGTCGATCACCCGAAGGTCCTGCCATACCCAGCTCGCGGAGCTGCTGGTTTTCAGGCGCTCGCCCGGGCTGGCTTCCGATAAATGACGCGAGATATTTCGCTTTGCTCAGCGCCTTCTCGACGATGGGTCCGTGACTGCCTTGAAATGCGTCATACAGATCGGGCCGTTCGGCAGCGAGCCAGGAAAACGCTCTTCTCAACATCGCTTCCCATGGCCGGTGCCGCAGCACGACGACTTGCGCAGGATCGCAGCCTGCCGATGCGAGCAGATCGTTGAATTGCAGCGGAACCGTCACACCGACAACACCATGCCCGGCCGCGCCAACTGCACGGTAATGTCATCACGCTTACCGATCTCTCCCGCTAACGCTTCGCGCGCCTTGTCCTCGCCATGCACCAGCACCAACGGTGGATGCGATTTGAAACCGCCATACCAGTCCATCAATCCCTGCTGGTCGGCATGCGCCGACAACCCGCCGACCGTGTGCCGCTGCGCATTGACGCGGTAATCACGGCCGTGGATGCGCACCCACTTCGCGCCATCGACCAGCCTTCGGCCGAGCGTGCCTTCGGCTTGGTAACCGGCGAACACCACATGCGCATTGCTGCGACCAAGATTGTGCTTGAGGTGGTGCAGGATGCGGCCGCCGTTGGCCATGCCGCTGCCGGCAATGACGATGGCGCCGCCTTCGATGCGGTTGATCGCCATCGATTCGTCGGAGGTTACGGTGATCTGCAGGTTGGGCAGGCGGAACGGATGCGGCTTCGACTTCCAGACGCGCTGCGCGTCTTCGTCGAACAGATGCTCGTGCTTGTCGTAAACGCCGACCACCTTGCCGGCCATCGGGCTGTCGAGAAAAATCTTCCAGCGCGACAGGTTCCACTCGTCCCAGTGCTTCGCGAACCAGTACAGCAATTCCTGCGAACGGCCGACCGCGAATGCCGGGATCAGCACGTTGCCTTGATCGCGCCATGCGTCTTCGAAAATCGTGCCGAGTTCGCGGATCGTGTCGAGACGGTCGCGATGGTTGCGATCGCCATAGGTCGACTCCATCAGCACCAGGTCGGCATCTGCAATCGTCGTGGGATCGCGCAGGATCGGCGTGCCTTTCGGTCCGAGATCGCCGGAGAACACCAGTTTCCTGCCGTCCGTCCACACCTCGACGATCGATGAGCCAAGAATGTGCCCGGCATCGCGAAACGCGATGTCGACGCCTGGAAGAATTTCACTGCGATGATCGTAGGACAGCGTCTTCACCAGCTGCATCGCCGCCTGCGCATCGTCGCGCGAGTACAGCGGCAACACTTCGGGCTCGCCTTCACGACGACCGCGATTGGCGCGCTCGGCTTCACCCTCGGCCAGCGAGGCAGAATCCAGCAACATGATTGGCATCAGTTCCGCCGTGGCCTGCTGCGCATAGATCGGACCGTTGAAACCGCGCTTGACCAGCAACGGCACGCGGCCGATGTGGTCGATATGTGCGTGGCTGATCACCAGTGCATCGAGCGTGGTCGGATCGAAAGGAAACGGCTCGGCGTTGCGCGCCTCGGCCTCGCGGCTGCCCTGGATCATGCCGCAATCGAGCAGGAGGGTCTGGTTGCGTGCGGTTTCGAGCAGGTGCAGCGAACCGGTGACCTCGCCCGCCGCTCCATGGAAATGCACTTTCATGCGCGTCCTTTCATGCGTGTCCTTGAACCGTTGATGATGCGCAGAAACCTAGCACGCAGCCCCATCACGCAACGCGATCAAGGCAGATGTAAAAAATGCATGAGCGTGGAGACATGACCTTCGACACCCGCTGCAAACGGCGTGCCAGCGTAAAGTCGCGCGACTGCCCCGGACATCGGGGTTTCCCAAACCCCAACCCCACCGATCCACCGGCCGGAGTCCACTGTGACCGTAAACACACCCAAGATCCTGATGTTGTCCATCGCCATCACCTTCGCCCTCGGCGCGTGCAAGAAAGACGGCGATGCCACGCAGCCCGCAGCAGACTCACCCAAGCCCACCGAGTCGAAAGCCCTGACCCTGGACGAGAGCAAGCTGCCGCCCGTCAACCGCTTCACCTTCGCCGACCTGGACGCCAGCAAGAACGCGTGCGCCGACTTCGGCGGCTACGTCAACGGCAAGTGGCTCGCGGCCAACGCCATCCCCAGCGACCGCACCAGCTGGGGCGCGTTCGAGATGCTCGACGAGCGCTCCGCCGCCGTGCAGCGCCAACTGGCCGAGCAAGCCGCCGCCAATGGCAGCACCACCGGCATCGAGAAGATCGTCGGCGACTTGTACGCCACCGGCATGGACGAAGCGAAAATCAACGCGCAGGGCATCCAGCCGATCCAGGGCCATATCGATGAAATCGCGGCGCTGGCCGATGGGCCCGCTGTCGCCGATTACCTGCGCAAGTCGTTCGCCAAGGGCGAAGGATTCCTGTTCGGTTTCGGCCCGGAGGCCGACTTCGACGCGCCCGAGATGAACATGGGCTACGCCACGCAGGGCGGCCTGGGCCTGCCTGACAAGGCCTATTACGTCGATGCCGACAAGAAGTCCAAGCTCGATGCCTACCAGACCCACATCGCCAAGGTGCTGGAACTGTCCGGTGTCGCGGCCGCAGATGTGGCGGCGCAGGCGAAGAACGTGATCGCCTTCGAGAAGCGTCTTGCCAAGGTGTCGAAGTCCAGCGAAGAGCTGTCGCGCGACGTGAAGCTGTACTACAACCCGGTCACGCCGGCCGACGCCGACAAGCTTGCGCCGAACTTTCCGTGGACCAAGTTCTTTGAATCGCAGGGCATCGCCACACCGGCGACCTTCTCGCTGGCGATGCCCGCGTTCCACCAGGAAGTCAGCAAGATGCTGGGCGACGTACCGGTGGAAACGTGGAAAAGCTACCTGCGTTTCCACACCGTCGATGGCGCTTCGCCGTATCTGAGCGAAGCGTTCGTGCAGGAGGACTTCAACTTCAACAACAAGGCGATGCGCGGCCAGAAGGAGATCAAGGATCGCTGGAAGCGCGTGCTCGACACCGTCGATGAGCAATCGGGCGAGGCTCTTGGCCAGATGTACGTCAAGGTCGCTTTCCCGGCCGAGTCAAAGGCGCGGATGCAGGCGTTGGTCAAGAATCTTGGCGAGGCGCTGAAGGTTCGAATCGAGAACCTCGCGTGGATGGATGCCGAAACCAAGAAAAAGGCGATGGAGAAGTGGTCGAGTTTCACGCCGAAAATCGGTTATCCGGACAAGTGGCGTGACTGGTCCGGCCTCGACACCAGCCGCGACAGCTACATCGGCAACGTGCTGGCGGCCAACGAGTTCAACTACAAGTGGAGCTTGGGCAAGATCGGCAAGCCCGTCGACAAGACCGAATGGGGCATGCGCCCGCAGACGGTCAACGCGTCGTACAACCCGCTGGCCAACGAGATCACCTTCCCGGCCGCGATCCTGCAACCGCCGTTCTTCGATCCCAAGGCCGACGACGCATTGAATTACGGCGGCATCGGCGCGGTGATCGGCCACGAAATGATCCACGGCTACGATGACCAGGGCAGCCGGTTCGGACCGACCGGCAAGTTCGAGAACTGGTGGAGCGAGAAGGATGCCAGCGGCTTCAAGAGGTTGACCGACCAGCTGGTGGGCCAGTTCAACGGCTACGAAGCCGTGCCGGGCACCATGGTCAACGGCAACCTGACCCTGGGCGAAAACATCGCCGATCTCGGCGGCTTGGCCGTGGCCTATGAGGCGATGAAACGTGCGACCGAGGCCACGCCCGACCAGAACATCGACGGGCTCAGCCGCGACAAACGCTTCTTCGCCAACTGGGCCACCGTCTGGCGCCGCAACTTCACGCCCGACGAGCTGAAGATCCGCCTGACCACTGATCCGCACGCGCCGGCAAATTTCCGTGCGATGGGCGCCCCGTCCAATTTGCCCGCGTTCGCGACCGCGTTCCAGTGCAAGACCGGCGATGCGATGGTGCGCGACGGCGACAAGCAGATCGTGATCTGGTGAGGTCGTTGGTAAATGCTTGATACGAAGGCCCGGGATTCCGGGCTTTCGCTTTTTGTGAAGCTCGTTATCGCAATGCGGTTACCGAGGCTTTTTCAGAAACATCAAAATGTCGTCCTCCCGGCGAAAGCCGGCACCCAGTTGTGAGAGCCGGCTATCCAAGCTGGGTCCCGGCTTTCGCCGGATGACGACCACGTCTTTGAAGGTTTTCTTTAGTGACGCACTTGGCTTTTGTGAGCCGATGTTCAGCGTCCAAATCCGGCGCCTTGCTAGACTCGCGCGACTTATTCCGGATGGACGTCGCGATGCTGAATGTGAAGCCGCTTGCTCTTGCCTTGATTGTCAGCCTCGCCGCAGGAACGGCCTCGTTCGACGTCGATGCGCAAAAAAAGAAGAAGGCCGCGGTCAAGAAAAAGCCGGTCGCGGAAACCCTCACCGCCTGCAGCGATTTCTACGCGTACACCAACAAGGACTGGTTGCTGGCGAACACCGTGCTGGCGGGTTCGGGCACGTCCGCCCTCGGCCAGATGAGCGACCGCACCCTGCAGCAACAACGCGACCTGCTCGACAACGCCATGCGCATGCCGCAAGGCAACGTGCAGAAATTGCTGGGCGACTTCTGGGCCAGCGGGCTGGATGAGGCCGCCACCGAAGCCGACGGCAGCAACGCGATCGCGCCACTCCTGACACGCATCAACGGCATCCGCCGCGCCCGGGACGTGCCTGCCGCGATCGCCGCGTTGCACCAGGTCGGCATCCCGGTCGCGTTCAACTTCAGCGCCGATATCGATCTCAACGACCTCGATCGCCACATCGGTTATTTCAGCCAGGGTGGCATCGGCCTGCCCGATCCTGCTTACTACACGCGCACCGATGCCGACACGCGTGCATTACTTGGGCGCTACAACAACTACGTACAGAAAATCCTGACGCTGACGGGAACCACGCCCGACAAGCTGGCGGCCGAAGCGCAAGCGGTCATCGACCTGGAAACACGGATCGCGCAAAGCTCCAAGCCGTTGACCGGCTTGCGCGATCCGCGCGCCAATTACGCGCCGGTTGCGGTGGCCGATCTCGCCAAGCAGTACAAGCAGTTGCAGCTGGGCGATTTCCTCAAGGCGCAGGCCGTCACCGATGACACGGTGTCGATGGCGAACCCGGAATTGTTCATGCAACTCAATGCACTGGTCGCCTCGCTCAAACCCGAGCAGTGGAAAACCTACCTGCGTTACCAGGTGGGCAACGCAATGGCGCCGCATCTGTCGAAGAGTTTCCGCGATGCCGAATACGAGTTCCGCGGCCGCGTGCTGCGTGGCGAGAAAGTCCCGCTACCGCGCTGGCAGCAGACGCTCAACGCGATCAACACCGCCGCTGGGCCGATGCTGGGCCGCGAATATGCCGGCCGTTACCTGCCCGCCGCGACCAAATCGCGCGCTGACACCATCGCCACACAGGTGCGCGACGC
>JAYTAY010000024.1:0-2286 GCA_043737255.1 Luteimonas sp. | reverse complement strand
GTCCGCAGTAGTAAATGCACTACGGCAGGATCATTCATAGCCACCACTCCAAGGCGCGACCACAGCATGAGTAACGAAACCAAGGCTTTGAATCTGGTCCCGATGGTGGTCGAGCAGACCAGCCGCGGCGAGCGCGCTTACGATATCTATTCGCGGCTGCTCAAAGAGCGGGTGATCTTCCTGGTCGGCGGTGTCGATGACCACGTCGCCAACGTGATCGTTGCGCAGATGCTGTTCCTGGAAGCGGAAAATCCGGAAAAGGACATCAGCCTGTACATCAATTCGCCGGGTGGCATCGTCACGGCCGGCATGTCGGTCTACGACACCATGCAATACATCAAGCCCGACGTCAGCACGATCTGCATCGGACAGGCCGCCAGCATGGGCGCGTTGCTGCTCGCCGCCGGCGCCAAGGGCAAGCGCTACGCGCTGCCGAATTCGCGGGTGATGATCCACCAACCTTCTGGCGGATCGCAGGGCCAGGCGACCGACATCGAAATCCAGGCACGCGAGATCCTGAGCCTGCGCCAGCGTCTCAACGAGATACTCGCCAAGCACACGGGCCAGGCGCTGGAAAGCATCGCCCGCGACACCGAGCGCGACAACTACAAGAGCGCCGAGGCCGCTCGCGAATACGGTTTGGTCGACGAGGTGCTGGAGCGGCGCCCTGAAGAGTCAATCCAGGCAAGCTGATGACTGCTGCCGACACTATTCGACGCTCTCATGGCCGGTCTTTATCATGGAAGCACCGCCCCTGATGCGGTGTTATTCTCGTGTCGTAACCGTTTGGACTGGGTATCCGAGGAATGACTGAAGACCGTCAAAGCCGTTCTGCCGACAGTGGCAGCAAGATTCTGTATTGCTCGTTTTGCGGCAAGAGCCAGCACGAGGTCCGCAAGCTGATTGCGGGGCCAAGCGTGTTCATCTGCGATGAATGCGTCGAGCTCTGCAACGACATCATCCGCGAGGAGCTCGAGGAGAAGTCGCAATCCGCGCGCAGCTCCCTGCCCAAGCCGCGTGAAATCCTCGACGTGCTCGACCAGTACGTCATCGGCCAGCTGCGCGCCAAGCGCACGCTCGCCGTCGCTGTATACAACCATTACAAGCGCATCGAGAGTCGGCAGAAGGCCGACGATGTCGAGCTAGCCAAGTCGAACATCCTGCTGGTGGGTCCGACCGGGTCGGGCAAGACGCTGCTGGCAGAAACGCTGGCGCGATTGCTCAACGTTCCGTTCACAATCGCCGACGCGACCACGCTGACCGAAGCCGGTTATGTCGGTGAAGACGTCGAGAACATCATCCAGAAGCTGCTGCAGAAGTGCGATTACGACGTCGACAAGGCGCAGCAGGGCATCGTCTACATCGACGAGATCGACAAGATTTCGCGCAAGAGCGAGAACCCGTCGATCACCCGCGACGTGTCTGGTGAAGGCGTGCAGCAGGCCTTGTTGAAGCTGATCGAAGGCACCATCGCCAGCGTACCGCCGCAGGGCGGACGCAAGCACCCGCAACAGGAATTCCTGCAGGTCGATACGCGCAACATCCTGTTCATCGTCGGCGGTGCGTTCGCCGGCCTGGAGAAAATCATCCAGCAGCGCAGCACCGAGGCCGGCGGTATTGGCTTCAATGCCAAGGTCAAGAGCTCCGAGCGCAAGACCGAGATGGGCAAGGTGTTGTCCAACGTCGAGCCCGAAGACCTGATCAAATTCGGTCTGATTCCGGAGTTCGTCGGCCGCTTGCCGGTCGTGGCGACGCTGGAAGAACTGGACGAGGCCGCGCTGGTCAGGATTCTCACCGAGCCCAAGAACGCTATCAGCAAGCAGTTCAAGCGCCTGTTCGAGATGGAGGGTGTCGAACTCGAGTTCCGCCCGGATGCCTTGATCGCGATCGCACGCAAGGCGCTCAAGCGCAAGACCGGCGCCCGCGGATTGCGCACCATTGTCGAATCGGTTTTGCTCGACACGATGTATGACCTGCCGTCGCTTGAAAACGTTACCAAGGTGGTGGTCGACGAGTCCGTGATCGAGCACAAGTCCGAGCCGTACCTGATCTACGAAAGCCTGCCAGTGCAGCCCAAGGTCGCATCGGCCGATTAGCGCATGGCCGCCCACAATCGCGGCCTTCCTGGTGTTGAATTACCCCGCAAATGTCTGATCCATAAGGGGGCAGGGGTGCGAACGCGCCATGCCCCCGAAATGCTGCTTGCATCCTTCCGGCGCGGCCCCCATAAATCGACGATAGCGGCCAGCACGGCTGCCAATTCACGTCATCCGGAGATCCCATGAC
>JAYTAY010000023.1:0-2292 GCA_043737255.1 Luteimonas sp. | reverse complement strand
GAAAACTTACGCCTGCGCGACGACGCTGACCGTGCGGCGCTTCTTCGGACCCTTGACCGAGAACTCGACCTTGCCATCCACCAGCGCGAACAGCGTGTGGTCGCGGCCGAGGCCGACGCCCATGCCCGGATGGAACTGGGTGCCGCGCTGACGCACGATGATGTTGCCAGCGTCGACGGCCTGACCGCCATACAACTTGACGCCGAGATACTTCGGGTTGGAGTCGCGGCCGTTGCGCGAAGAACCTACGCCCTTTTTATGTGCCATGGCTGTTCTCCCTTACCTGCTCTTATCGGATTTGTTGTCGCCACCGGCAATGCCGGTGATCTCGATTTCGGTGTAATGCTGCCGATGGCCCATCTGCTTGCGATGATGCTTGCGGCGGCGGAATTTCACGATGCGCACCTTGTCGGCGCGGCCGTGACTTTTGATGTTGGCGGTGACGATTGCGCCCTTGAGCGCATCGCCGAGGGTGACGCCTTCACCGTCGCCCAGCATCAGGATCTGATCGAACTTGATCTCGGTGCCGGCTTCGGTGTCGAGCTTCTCGACGCGAATCGTTTCGCCTTGCATCACGCGGTATTGCTTACCGCCAGTGACTAACACTGCGTACATGACCAATCTTCCTATGTAGTTATTGTGGTCGCTGCCTGCCATCGAGGGCAGACAGGAGCGGAATTGTAGGGGATTCAGCGAGTTACGGTCAACTCGGGCTTCGGACGAGCCAGACGGAACGCGCGACCCTTGATCGAACCCGGGTTTGGCAGTCGCAAACCCTGCGACCCGGAGCCTTCAGGCTGGAAATCCGGTCATTTGCCCCCAAATCCTCGACTCGCTACGCTTCCCTGTTGCTCCACGCGCATGCCTGCGCGAACGCCCGGATGTCCTGACATGCGAGCTTCTTCACACAACCGGACCTGATTATCCGATGGCGATGGACACCATCCGCATTCGTGGCGCGCGGACGCACAATCTCAAGAATATCGACCTGGACCTTCCCCGCGATCAGCTGATCGTGATCACCGGCTTGTCCGGCTCGGGCAAGTCGTCGCTGGCCTTCGACACGATCTATGCCGAGGGGCAGCGCCGCTACGTGGAGTCGTTGTCGTCCTACGCACGCCAGTTCCTGAGCGTGATGGAGAAGCCCGATGTCGATCACATCGAAGGCTTGAGCCCGGCGATTTCAATCGAGCAGAAGTCCACCTCGCACAACCCCCGCTCTACCGTCGGCACCATCACCGAGATCTACGATTACCTGCGCCTGCTGTATGCGCGGGTCGGATCGCCGCGCTGCCCCGACCATGGTTATCCGCTGGAAGCGCAGACGGTCAGCCAGATGGTGGATCAGGTCCTGGCCCTGGGCGTCGACAAGAAAAGCGCCGAGCAGCGCTACATGCTGCTGGCCCCGGTGATCCGCGAGCGCAAGGGCGAGCACGTCCATGTATTCGAGCAGTTGCGTGCGCAGGGCTTTGTGCGCGTTCGCGTCGATGGCGTGCTGTACGAGATCGATGACGTGCCGTCGCTGGGTCTGCGCATCAAGCACACCATCGAAGCGGTGATCGACCGGTTCAAGGTGCGGGTCGATCTGAAGCAACGGCTCGCAGAGAGTTTCGAGACCGCGTTGAAGCTGGGCGATGGCATGGCTGCCGTGCAGTCACTGGACACTGACCAAGCCCCGCTGATGTTCTCGTCCAAATACAGCTGTCCCGTTTGTGATTACTCGCTGCCGGAACTCGAACCACGACTGTTCTCGTTCAACTCACCGGTCGGCGCCTGCCAGACCTGCGATGGCCTGGGCGTCTCCGAATATTTCGACCCGGCGCGCGTGGTAATCCACCCCGAACTCAGCATGGCAGCCGGCGCGGTGCGCGGCTGGGATCGACGCAACGCCTATTATTTCCAGCTGATCGCATCACTGGCGCGACATTACAAATTCGATGTCGATGCGCCGTGGCAGTCATTGTCCGAAGCGTCGCGGCAAGCCGTTCTGTTCGGCAGCGGCAGCGAGCTGATCGCCTTCAGCTATCTGACCGATAGCGGTGGCCGCACGCAGCGCAAGCACAAGTTTGAAGGCATCGTGCCCAATC
Source organism: Luteimonas sp. (assembly GCA_043737255.1). Classification (GTDB taxonomy): domain Bacteria; phylum Pseudomonadota; class Gammaproteobacteria; order Xanthomonadales; family Xanthomonadaceae; genus JALYOU01. The sequence goes on along the minus strand of JAYTAY010000023.1, from coordinate 205 downwards.
TCGAACGGCGTTATCGCGAAACCGAATCCGCGGCGGTGCGCGAGGAATTGGCCAAGTACATCAGCGAACGGCCCTGCACAGAATGCGGCGGCGCGCGCTTGAACCGGTCGGCGCGCAATGTGTTCGTTGCCGACAAACCCATTTCCACCATCGTGTTGAAACCGATCGACGAGGCGCTGGCGTTCTTCGAGCAACTCACCCTGCC
>JAYTAY010000022.1:0-5533 GCA_043737255.1 Luteimonas sp. | reverse complement strand
AGCGCAGCGCCAGCAGGTTCTGCACCGGCGCCTTGCCCAGGTAATGGTCGATGCGGAAGATGCGCTCCTCGTCGAGGTGCGCACGCAGCGACGCGTTGATGGCGCGCGCCGAATCGAGGTCATGGCCGATCGGTTTTTCAAGTACCAGCCGCGAAGGCCCGGTCAGCAATCCGGCTGCGGCGAGTCCTTCGCAGGCCGGGACGAACAGATCCGGGGGCGTCGCCAGATAACTGACGCACGGGCGGTCGGCGAAGCGAGATAATTTGGTGGCGATGGCGTCCCGATCGCGCAGATCGACTGCAATGTAAGACGTTCGTTGCAACAGGTCTTCGAGTGCGTCGAGGTCGCGCGCGCGCTCATCGACCAATCGCGCGCGCAGCCAGTGGCGAAACGCGGCATCGTCGTAGTCATGGCGTCCCACCGCGATCAAACGGAAACTTGCCGGCAACAGACGGTCGCGCAGCAGGTGTAGCAACGAAGGGAACAGGTAGCGCTGCGACAAATCGCCGGTCGCGCCGAACAGCAACAACGTGTCGTGCATGCGCAGCTCCGTGTGTCCTGCCATCAACCGGGGAGCGGATCGGCCAGCGATCGGCCGTGCGTCGCAATGACACAACTGAAATAGCGCGCACTGTCCTTCGGGGTGCGCTGCTGCGTGGCGTAATTGACATGGACGATGCCGAACCGTTTGGAATAGCCGAGCGACCATTCCATGTTGTCGAGCAGCGACCACACCATGTAGCCACGGATATCGCAGCCAGCCTCGATCGCATCGTGAATGGCGATGAGGTGTTTTTGCAGATAATCGATGCGCAACGGATCGCGGATGCGACCGCCTTCTGCCACAGGCGGGTCGTAGAAGGCTGCGCCGTTCTCGGTGATGTAGGTGGGAATGTTGCCGTAGCGATCCCTGGCCCACAGCAGCAGGTCGGTCAGGCCCTGCGGGAACACTTCCCAGCCGGTCTCGGTGTAGGTGCCGAGCGGCTGCTTCACTGCGCCGGCCTTGAGCGGGTAGCTGTTGGTGACCTCGGTCACGCTGCGCGTGTAGTAATTGATGCCGATGAAGTCGAGTGGCTGCTTGATCAACGCGTAGTCTTCGGCCGGCCATTGCGGCCATGCGTCGCCGAAGATTTCCTTCATTTCTTCCGGATAGCTGCCGAGCAATGCCGGATCCAGATACTGACGATTCATGTAGGCGTCGGCGCGCTGCTGCGCGGCATGATCTTCAGCAGAATCCGACGCTGCATATTTCGGCTCGATGTTCACCACCAGCCCGATTTCGTGCCTGCCTTCGGCCCTATATGCCAGCACGGCTGCGCCATGCGAGCGCATCAGTTGATGCGAGGCGATGGGTGCTTCAAAGCGGCTGCGATGTCCCGGGGCCAGTGCGCCGTGCAGGTAACCGCCATCGGTGATGACCCACGGCTCATTGAGCGTGACCCATTTCTTCACTCGGCCGTCGAGCGCGCGATACAGCACGCGGCCGTATTCGGCGAACCAGTCGGCGATGTCGGGATTGAGCCAGCCGCCGCGGTCGTCAAGCGCCGCCGGCAAATCCCAGTGGTACAGCGTCACCAGTGGCTCGATGTCATTGGCCAACAACTCATCCACCAGGCGTGAATAGAAGTCGAGTCCCGCCTGGTTGACGCGGCCTTTGCCCTCGGGCAGCACGCGACTCCAGGACACGCTGAAGCGATAGGCCTGCAAACCCAATTCGCGCATCAACGCGACATCGTCCTTCCAGCGCCGGTAGTGGTCGCAGGCGATGTCGCCGTGATCGCCATGGAGTGTCATGCCCGGCGTATGCGCGAAGCGTGTCCAGATACTCGGGCCTGCACCATCGGCCAAGGGCGAGCCCTCGATCTGGTGCGCGGCCGTCGCGGCGCCCCACAAAAATCCTTTCGGAAAGACGGGCGGCAGGTCGGATGGGCTCATGCTGGATCCTTGGTCGCAAGCGGCATGAAAACGATTACATGGCAGAATAGCCCAGGCACATCGTAATTTCATCGGTGGCATGCCAAATCGAGCCGGAGGTTGCATGGCGAAGGTCGGATTCGAACGCATCCGCAAGGTCTATCCCAACGGTCACGTCGGCGTGGCCGATGCGACGTTCGAAGTCGCCGACGGCGAACTGCTGGTGCTGGTCGGACCGTCGGGTTGTGGCAAATCCACCTTGCTGCGGATGATCGCCGGCCTCGAGTCGGTCACCTCGGGCACGCTGAGCATCGGTGACCGCGTGGTCAACGATGTCGCGCCGAAGGATCGCGACATCGCGATGGTCTTCCAGAGTTACGCGCTGTATCCGCACATGACGGTGGCCGAGAATCTGGCGTTCGCGCTGAAACTGCGTGGACACACCAAGCAGGAAATCGCCGAGCGGGTGAAGGAAGCGGCCGATGTGCTGCAACTCGACACCATGCTCGATCGCAAGCCGGGCGTGCTGTCCGGTGGCCAGCGCCAGCGCGTCGCCTTGGGGCGCGCACTGGTGCGGCATCCGCAGGTGTTCCTGCTCGACGAACCCTTGTCCAACCTCGACGCCAAGTTGCGCATGTCGATGCGGGTCGAGATCGCACGGCTGCATCGCCAGCTATGCGCGACCATGATCTATGTCACCCACGACCAGATCGAGGCGATGACCCTCGGCCAGCGCATCGTGGTGATGCAGGACGGCCAGATCCAGCAGATCGACACGCCGATGGCGCTATATGAAAAACCCGCCAACCTGTTTGTCGCCACGTTCCTCGGCAGCCCCGCGATGAATGTGCTGACCGGCCGACTGCATCGCGAAGACGGGGTTGTGCTGGATCTGGGCGAGGGCATGCGCATCCCACTCGGAAACGTGGCGCCTAACGCCGAGCAGTGGTTCGACCGGGAGGTGTCGGTCGGCGTGCGGCCCGAACACCTCTTGCCCGCGAACGGTTCCGCGGATGCGAATACCTTCTCGCCTGAAGTCGAAGTGGTCGAACCCGTTGGCAACGAAGTCTTTGCCACCCTGCGTCACGGTGCGTTGGAGCTGGTCGCACGATTCAACCCGGAGGTGTTGCCGGAAGTCGGCAAGCCATTGCCGATGACCGTGTCGTCGCGACATCTCCATTTCTTTGACGCCGCCACCGGCCAACGCCTTTCGTAGGCTGGGCCTTGGCCCAGCGCTCTTCGTTCCGGTTGCCGTGAACTTCCTGACTCCGGAATCTGCCCCGCAAGATCACTACATCCGGCGGAAACGACTGCGTCGATTCCGGCCTACGGGAGATCCCGAGTGTTTGCAGGAGCGCACCCGGGCGCGATGCGCTCTACCGGTAACGCCTCATCGCGCCCGGGTGCGCTCCTGCAACTGCTGACCGCGCCGTTATACTCGACGCCATCTTCGGCATCATCGCTGGATTGTCGTTATGTGAATCAAGGACATATCGGACATTCTGAATCCTTTCATTGCGGTTGTGCACGGTATGTCCGGGCGCAACCAGAGACCGCCAACGCCGCATGCGCCTGTCCACGATCAAACTCTCCGGTTTCAAATCCTTCGTCGATCCGACCACGCTGCATCTGCCGACCAACATGACCGGCGTGGTCGGGCCTAACGGGTGCGGCAAGTCCAACATCATCGATGCGGTGCGCTGGGTCATGGGCGAAAGTTCGGCCAGCCGCCTGCGCGGCGACTCGCTGACCGATGTGATCTTTTCGGGCAGCTCGGCGCGCAAGCCGGTATCGCAGGCAACCGTTGAACTGATCTTCGACAACAGCGACCACACGGTCACCGGCGAGTTCGCCGCCTTCAACGAAATCTCGGTCAAGCGCACCGTCAGCCGCGATGCGACCAGCACCTATTACTTGAACGGCACCAAGTGCCGCCGCCGCGATATCACCGATCTGTTCCTCGGCACCGGCCTCGGCCCGCGCAGTTATTCGATCATCGAGCAGGGCATGATCAGCCAGATCATCGAGGCGCGCCCGGAAGACCTGCGCGTGTACCTGGAGGAAGCCGCCGGCATTTCCAAGTACAAGGAGCGCCGCAAGGAAACCGAAACCCGCATTCGCCACACCCGCGAAAACCTGGAGCGCCTGAGTGACCTGCGCGACGAAGTCGGCAAGCAACTCGACCACCTCAAGCGCCAGGCGCGCCAAGCCGAGCAGTACCAGGTCATCCAGGCCGATCGCAAGATCAGGGATGCCGAGTGGAAGGCGCTGCAATACCGTGCACTCGACACGCAACTGCAGGCGCAGCGCGAGGCCTTGTCGCAGCAGGAAACGCGCCTGCAACAGCTGATTGCCGAACAGCGCGAAGCCGAGCGCCAGATCGAGACCGGACGCCAGCGCCAGCTTGAAGCCGGCGAGGCGCACAACCAGGCGCAGGCGGCGGTGTACCAGGTCGGCGGCAACCTGGCCCGCATCGAGCAGCAGATCCAGCACCAGCAGGAAATGGCGCAGCGCTTGCACCGAGCGCGCGACGAAGCGCAAAACGCGCTGGCAGAGTTGGGCCAGCACATCAGCGGCGACGAAACCCGGTTGGGCGTGCTGCGTACCGCGATCGCCGAGGTCGAACCACTGCTGACGCAATTGCAGGGCGAAGACGAGTTGCGACAATCGGCATTGCGTGATGCTGAAGCGCAACTCGCGGACTGGCAGCAGCATTGGGACACGCATGGCCGCGAGCAATCCGAAGCCGCGCGCGCAGGTGATGTCGAACGCACCCGCGTCGATTACCTTGATCGCCAGGCGCTCGATGCGGACCGCCGGCGCGAAATCCTGACCAACGAGCGCTGCGGCTTCGACCTCGATGCACTGGCTGCGCAATCAGTACAGGCGCAATCGCAGCACGACATGCAGAAGACCGCGCTGGAACAGTTGGGCACCGATCTTGACGCGCGCAAGCAGGCGGTCACTGCGCTGCAGGATCAGCAACGCACGGCTCAGTCCGAACTCGCCGACGTTCGGAAACAGACACAAGAAGCGCGCGGCCGGCTGTCATCGCTGGAAACCTTGCAGCACGCGGCGCTCGGGCAGGAGCAGGGTGCAGCGGCCGAGTGGTTACGACAGCGGGGCTTCGACTCAGCAACCCGGGTCGGCGAATCGCTGCGCGTCGAGTCCGGTTGGGAAAACGCCGTCGAGTCGGCTTTGGGTCAACTGATCGAAGGCGTGCTGGTCGATGCACCGGAAGCCCTCGTCGATGCGCTGGGAGAGTTGGGCGAAGGACGCTTGACGCTGGTCTCGCCGCAAGACGAATCCGTCGACTTCGCAGACACCACACTGGCCTCCAAGGTGCGGGGACCGGTTGCGATCCGCCGCCTGCTGTCCAAGCTGTATGTCGCCGAAGACTTGCATGAAGCACGTGTCTTGCTGCCGAGGTTGGGCGATGCCGAATCGGTCATCACCCGTCATGGCGAACGATTGGGTGCGGGCTGGGTACGCGTCCTGCGCTCCGGCGCCGCCAAGCAGGGCGCCTTGCTGCGGGAGCGCGAGATCCAGTCGCTGCGCAGCGACATCGAAGCCCTGCAACACCGCGAAACAGAACTCGAACGCGGACTCACCGCATGGC
>JAYTAY010000021.1:0-12239 GCA_043737255.1 Luteimonas sp. | reverse complement strand
AATCGCGCATGGAATGGAACGATGCCAAGGACGCGACCCGCGCCGCATGGCATCGCGTTGAACGTGCCGTTCCTGGTGATGCCGATGGTGATGGCCGCTAAGGATTTTCATTGCTAGACGAAAAGGGCCTCGATTGAGGCCCTTTTTTGTGGGCTGGAAACCAATACAGAATCGCTCGTGCAGCGTGTTGCAACGATTGAGAGGAAGCAGCAATGACTGGACCGGACATCGTCGGATGGATCGCATCCGCCATCCTGATCGCCACGCTCACGCGGCAGATCTACACGCAATGGAAGGATCCCGATCCCAGCGGGGTGTCGATGTGGCTGTTCGCGGGACAAATCACCGCGTCGATCGGTTTCATCGCCTACAGCTGGATGCTGAAGAACTGGGTCTTCATCGTCACCAACTCGATCATCCTGCTGACCGCATTGGTCGGGCAGTTCGTGATGTGGCGGAAGAGTCGCAAGTCGTGACGATCGCTGTTTCCTTCTCACTTCGGGAGAAGGTGGCGCTCAGCGACGGACGCTGCGCAGCAAGCAACCTTGGGGTGTGAGGGCGGAAGCATGATTTGTTACAGAACGCCCACTACGACCTGCAAGTCCGCGCCCTCATCCCCCTTCGGGAATCTTCTCCCGAGGGGAGAAGGAAAAGCACTCACCCTCGCGGTCCACCCATCACCGGCAACACGATGCCGCTGATGTACGACGCGGTGATCGGCGATGCCAGGAACACATACGCCGGTGAAATTTCCTCCGGTTGCGCGGGCCGGCCCATGTCGCTGTCCTTGCCGAACTCGGCGACCTCTTTTCCCGAACGATCGGCTGGATTGAGCGGCGTCCACACCGGCCCAGGCGCCACGGCATTGACGCGGATGCCGCGCGGCAACAGGTTGCTGGCCAGTGACAGCGTAAACGCGTGGATCGCCCCCTTGGTCGCCGAGTAGTCCAGCAGTTCCTTGCTGCCGAACAGACCCGTTTCCGAGCCAGAATTGATGATCGACGCGCCGTTCTTCATATGCGGCAACGCCGCACGCGCCATGTGGAAATAACCTGCGATGTTGGTCTGCAGGGTTTCCTGCAGGTGATCGTCGGCGAGATCTTCCAGCGCAGCGCAGTGCGACTGGAATGCGGCGTTATTGACCAGAATGTCGAGTCGGCCGAAGGTCTTGACGGTCTTGGTGACCGCGCGCTTGCAGAATTCCGGATCCTTGACGTCGCCGGCGATGACGATGCACTTGCGACCTTCCTTCTCGACATGTCGCTGCGTGTCCCTGGCATCCTTGTGTTCGTCCAGGTACAACACGGCAACGTCGGCGCCTTCGCGCGCGAACAGCACCGCCACGGCGCGACCGATGCCCGAATCGCCGCCGGTGATGATCGCGGCCATGTCCTTGAGCTTGCCGCTGCCTTTGTAGGCAGGCGCAAGGAAGCGCGGCTGCAGATTGAGTTCATGTTCGTTGCCGGGTTTTTTCAGATGCTGCGCGGGCATCGGATTCTGTGGCTGTTTGCGTGCGCCGGCCTGCACCGGCTTTTTCCTGTCGTCGCTTCCGCCCTGACCGCCGGCATCGATACGGCGCTGGATCGTGCGTTGTTTCGCGACCACTTTCCCGGTCGTGGAAACAGTGTTCTTCTTCGATGCTTTTTTCATCCTGGCCATGAGACGGCTCCATCTAGAATCGCAGGATCGAGACGTTAAGTCGGATCTAGTGCCCGCCGTGTGATCGCGGCGCGCAAGCACGAGCCATTCGTAGCCTCGTTCCTTATTGTCCCACGGGGACTTCCTTCGGTCGTAGAGCGGCGCGTTGTGCAAGAAACGCCCATACACTGCACCCATGGGTTTCACTTTTCGCTACTGCATCGCCCTGAGCCTGGCCCTGATGGCCGCGCACACGACCGTGCAGGCGCGCACGGTGTATCGCTGCGTGCAGAAGGACACCGTCAGCCTGGCGACTGCGCCGGAGCCGGGCTCCAGATGCGAAGCGAAACAGATCGACGACAACGTCGCCAAGGTGCCGAACCTGTGGGGTGAACTCGGCGTCATCAAGGGCACGTTGTACGAGCGCCAGCAGGATGGCAAGACGGTCTACAGCACGCGCAATTTGCCGGGCTCAATCAAGGTGCTCGCCTTTACCGCCGACACGCCGAAGGCATCGCCGGCGCATACCGGCCTTGGCAAGGTCGGCCAGCCGCAGATCAAGGTCTTCGCAGCGCAGTTCAAGGCCGCTGCAAAAGCACATCGCCTCGACGATGCCTGGCTGCGCGCGATCGCGCATGCCGAAAGTGGATTCGATGCCATGGCCGTCTCGCCGAAAGGCGCGCAGGGCGTGATGCAACTCATGCCCGAGGTGTCGAAGCAATACGGCGTCACCGATCCGTTCGCATCCGAGCAATCAATCCGCGGCGGCGCGCGGCATCTGCAATCGCTGGTGCGACGCTACAAGGGCAACCTGACCTTGGCGGCCGCGGCGTACAACGCGGGCGTCGGCGCGGTCGCGCGTTTCGGCGGCGTACCGCCGTACAGGGAAACGCTGATGTACGTCGACAAGGTCAACGCCTTGCACGAACGTTATCGCAAGGCGCTGGGGCTGAAGCCGCTCAACGTGCCGATGACCGCCGCGAAATAAATTTCTTGCAGGAGCCCCTCATGGGGGCGATGAAGCTTTACCGGTAACCCCTCATCGCACTCATGGGGCGCTCCTACAAACGCGGCGCCTCAACTCGATGGCGTCAACTTCAGCAAGCGACCCTGCGAGCCCTTGTTTTCGTCTTCCAGCAACCAGATCGCGCCGTCGGGCCCTTGCTCCACTTCGCGGATGCGCGCGCCCATGTCGTAGCGCTGGGCCTCTCGCGCCGTCGTGCCATCGAACTCGACGCGGATCAACGCCTTCGACGACAGGCCGCCGATGAACCCGTCGCCCTGCCAGTCCGGGAATTGTCTGCCGGAATAGATGATGAAACCCGCAGGCGAGATCACCGGATTCCAGGTCGCTTCCGGCGCGTTGTATTGCGGCTGCGTGCCGTGGTCGGGAATGTCGCGGCCGTCGTAGTGATCGCCATTGGAAACGATCGGGTAGCCGTAATTGCTGCCGCGCTCGATGCGGTTCAATTCATCGCCGCCCTGCGGCCCCATTTCGTGGGTCCACAGCGTGCCCTGCGCATCGAAGGCGATGCCGAGCAGGTTGCGATGGCCAAGCGTCCAGAACTGCGTGGCCACGCCGCCGTCTTTGGCGAACGGATTGTCGGCAGGCGCGGTGCCGTCGTCGTTGAGGCGGATGAGCTTGCCGAGATTCGACTTCATGTCCTGCGCCGGCGTGAACTTTTCGCGCTCGCTGGAGGTGATCCACAACTTGCCATCGGAACCGAACGCAATGCGATGGCCGTAATGGCCCCGACCGACCACCTTGGGCACCTGTCGCCAGATGACGTTGACATCGGACAAGGCGCCGTCGCCATTCGCATCCAATGTCAGCTTGCCGCGTGCAACCGCGCCGCCGCGTGTATCGCCATCGCCTGCTTCGGCAAAGCTGATGTAGACCATGCCGTTGCTGGCGAACTGCGGATGCAGCACGACATCTCCCAGACCACCCTGGCCGCCGTAATCGACCGACGGCACGCCGCTGACAGCACCGACCTTGCCGCTGGCGACATCGAGCAACTTCAACGTACCCTTTTTCTCGGTCACCAGCAGGCGGCCATCGGGCAGGAAGGTCATCGCCCACGGCTCGCTGAAGTTGGCGACTTCGGCTGCGACAAACGGCTTGCCTGTGCTGGCCGGCATTGCGGGATCGGCGGCAGTCGCGACAGGTGTTTGCGCAGTGGATACGGCGGTGCCCGGGCTGTTGCAGGCAGCGAGCAGCGCCATGCAGGCGGTGGCCAGGAGGGTCTTGGTCATGGGTCTGTCTCCGGTGCAGTGGAAGCGGTTTGGAATCGCTTGTACATGATTGGATGGAAGGACGATGTCATCGGGGGCGTGTATTGGCGAATCACCCGGTTGTCCAACGCCGGCAATCAAGAAGTTCGGTACGGGGCACTGCGTGGCGCATTCCTCGGATACCAAGAACCAGTTCACGGGAAATTTGGCGCTGGACCAGGATCAAAACGCAACGCGCAAATGAATCGCATGCGATTTGTCAGAAATTTGTCATTCGTGACGAACGTCAACCAGCTGGCTAACCCACATCTTCGTCGCGATGGTTAAACCTACGTTCTCTTAACGGTTACGGACCGGTTCAAGTTCATGCGCTGCTTGGCATCCTCTGCCGGTGCGCAGCCCTCCGCGCACTCAACTCCCCCAGAGAAGAGAGATCATGATGATGAAGCAGTCTCGCAGTGCATTGATTGGCTTGTTGGCTTTGAGCGCCGTCGTGGCAATGCCGATGGCTTTCGCGCAAGCAAAAGACCAGAACGCCGCCGACCCGGCCACCATCACCCAATCCGAAACCCAGGCAACCGATGCTGCGCCGCAGGATGCTACAACAGCGACGCAGGCCCCCACTGCGCCGACAGCCGCAGCCGGTGAAGCCAAACCCAGGACCTGGACCGATGTCGATGGTGACAAGGACGGCAACATCAGCAAGACCGAGGCGGCGTCCGAGCCCGCGGTAGGTCAGATCTTCGACCTGGCCGATACCAACAATGACAGCAAGCTGACGCCGGACGAATACAAGGCGTACGTGGCCAAGGCCAACGGCGCGAAACCGGCGGGTCAGGGCGGCTGAGCGCCAGCAACCATGTTCCTCCAGACGGGAGGCGGCTTCGGCCGCCTTTCGTTTTTTTGTCCCTGCATCTCGATTCATCATTTCGTGTAGACGGTGTGCATGTGCGTTCCTGCAAAAAACGGTTGCAACATCGCCGCTAGACTGGCGCCATGGACACCCTCCGCTTGATCGGCTTCGACGGCGACGACACGTTGTGGAAGAGCCAGGATTATTTCGACGAAGCGCAGGCCGAATTTGAACGCATCGTCGGCGGCTACGTCGACCTTGCCGATGCGCGCGTCCACGAGCGGCTTTACGACACAGAGCAACGCAACCTTGCGTTGTTCGGATACGGCGTCAAGGGCATGGTGTTGTCGATGCTGGAAGCCGCGATCGAGATCACCGCGCAGCGCATCGAGGCCCCGGACGTGCATCGCATCGTCCAACTTGGCAAATCGTTGTTGCAGCATCCGGTCGAACTGCTGCCGGGCATTCGCGAGGCGGTGACGGCGATCGCGGCGGACTTCGATATCGTGCTGATCACCAAGGGCGACCTGTTCCATCAGGAAGCCAAGGTGCGCGAATCCGGGCTGGCTGAGCTGTTCCGCCGAATCGAGATCGTCAGCGAAAAAAATTCGACGACCTATGCGCGGGTGCTGTCGGAATTCAATCTGCCCGCGTCGCGATTCCTGATGATCGGAAACTCGTTGCGTTCGGACATCGCGCCGGTGCTGGAACTCGGTGCATGGGCCATCCACATGCCGTACCACACGACTTGGGCGCATGAAAGCGAGGCTGAAATTGCCACTGGCGCAGTGCGGCTGCAACGTGTGCAAACGGCTAGCGATTTACCCGATGCTATACGCGGGATCATGCAGGCAATCGTGCAGAAAGGTTCCCTCGCGTGATGCGGAGGGAATCTCCGCACGCGACGATGCTTGGCAGCATTACGCCATCGCGTCCAGGTACCTGCAAATTCCTGCGGATCACTCCCAACTGAACAGGCGGCTTAGCGCCGGCTAAACATTCTTCGACCTAGGCAAAAAAATTAGAAGGGGGTTCATCGACCAACCTGCATCGTCGGTCCCGTGCCCGCCATGCGGTGGGCGACACAGGAGAACACGATGATCGTTTTGTCTCGCGGGTTGGCTCCCGCAATACTCGCCGTGGCCTTGGGGTTTGGGGCGGTGGCCCCGGTACAGGCCCAGGACGACCTCGTGCGCGTACTGGTGAGTGTTGCCGATGTGGTATTCCGCGGCAGCACCCCGTATTACCGTCAGGGCGACTATGGCTATGACGATCGCTTGACCGTGCAACGCGACCGTTATGGCCGTCCGGTGTATTACCGTTCGGTGCCGCGCGATCAGTATTACGGCAATAACGGCAACTACAACGGCAACTACAACGGCAATAACGGCCATGGCAACAACGACAACAATCGCCGAGTGAAGTGCAACAAGCACGGAAAGTGCAAGGTCGAGTACTACGATCCGCGCTACAGCCAGCATCCGCACAACGGCCAAAACAACCATGACCGTTACGACCAGGCCGGCCGCTATTGGGATGGCCGTCAGTGGCGTTACAGGGACCAATATTCCAACCGTGATCGCGACCATGAGGAACACGATCGCCGCGATCACGATGGCGAAGATTAAGCATGATCGTTTGTGCGTGCGTGCAACATCCCGCAACGGCGCCGTCCTACGGCGCCGTTGTTTCCTCCCAGTCAGCGAAAGTTTCTGGCGAAGTCGATGCCAGACTCGTCCCATACACCCGCAACAGCAGCAATGCCATAAGGTGGTCATGCGTATTTCATCGCTAGTGATGGCACTTGCCTTGGGCGCATCAGTGGCGTGCGTCACGCCCGCCGCGCACGCGCAAGGCCCGATCGATTGCCGCCTCAGCTACAGCATGGCGGGATGGTCGATGTTCTACAAAACGTCATCCGGCGAAGGCACCGTGAGTTGCAGTAACGGGGAGCGGCTGGCCGTCAGCATTTCGGCTAAGGGCGGGGGGCTCACGTTCGGCAAGTCGCGAATCGATGACGGCGTGGGTGAATTTTCCGGCGTTTACAACATCCGCGAAGTGATCGGCGGATATGCGTCGGCCGAAGCGCATGCCGGTGCTGGCAAATCCACCAAGGCCCAGGTGGTGACCAAGGGCAGCGTTTCACTGGCGCTGGTCGGAAAGGGCTCGGGTTGGGACCTGGGAGTGTCGTTCGGCAGCTTTGTCATCACTGCGCGCTGAACGTCGCGCGGTCGCCCGGAGTGGGTGATGACTAGTAATAGCCGCCGGCGGTCTCGCGCTCGGAGGTGGCCGTGGGCATCCGAATGGATTTCTGCATGTCGTCGCCCAGTTGCTGTGCGAACCAGTTCAGGCTGAACCCGTAGAGGCCGAGTACGGCAACAGCCACACCGACCACGATCAGCCAGCGGCGCAGACGACGGGAGGGGGGCGGTGCGGTGCTGCGGATGTCCATGACGCTCTCGATCGAGTCCTACTGCATTCAACGTAGACCGCGCCGCGTCACGGCCGTGTGCAAACGCCGCCGATCCCGGTGCGGCACAATCCGGTCATGGCCCTGTCCCTGAGAACCGGTTCGATCGTGCTGGCGCTGCTCGTCGCAGGTTGCGATGGCGGCGATGCCGGCCGTGGCGGCCACTCGCCTGCCGCAGCCCAGCTCGAAAGCGATGGCCGGATCGAATGGCAGGCGGTGCTGGCGTGTGCTGATTGCGACGGGATCGACACCGCTCTTGTGCTCAATCGCGCCGGCGACCAGCGCGATTACACCTTGACCGAGACCTTCCTTGCGACCGATGGCGGCGATCGTTTCGTGGAGCAGGGGCGCTGGCAACGCGATGAGGAACTGATCCGGCTGCAGGCCGCCAGTCACGGATTGCGCGTGTTCGCGTTGCTGCCGGATGGGCGCCTGGAACCACGCGACCGAAGGGGTCGTCGCTTCGTGCGACGCGAAGGCGACGCGCTGGTTCCGATTGCGATGTCCAACGGCTTGTAGAACCGGCGACGGATCCGCAAATTTCTCGCGGCTTTGGGCACCGCGTGAATGATTTCGATACGTGCGATCGGTACGGGAGCGACCCAGGCGATGTTCGCAATGGCTGCTGAACGAGTTTAGTACTTGCGGGCGGATAAACACCCGGTTCACGCGACAAGTCGCATGGTCGGCGCCTGCCCCTCGGGTTCACCGGCAAATTCAAAATCCAGCCGATCCAGGGTCTAGACCATCCCCAGGAGTGATGCAATGAACCTCAATACGAAAACGCGATTATTCGCTCTCAGCACTGCCGTCGCCGCGCTCATGGCGACTTCCAGCGTCGCCGCGCAGGACTTCACCTTCGGCTGGAATCCGCGCAGCGGTGATGTCTGGGTTGACCAGCGCCTGGGCGACATCAACCAGTACGGTACCCGCTACCGGGAGCCGTTCATCGACGAGATGACGCGTTATTACGGGGCGCCGCGTGATCTGGTCTCCGACCTGATCGTGCGCCAGCGTTGGGCGCCGGGCGATGTTTATTACGCCTGCGCGATCGCGCAGCAGCTAGGACGTCCGTGCCGTTCCGTGGTGGACGAATGGAATCGTGATCATGGCCAAGGCTGGGGCGTGATGGCGCAGCGCATGGGCATCAAGCCCGGTTCGGCGGAATTCCATCGCCTGAAGAAAGGCTTTGTACCGACCTACGACCGCTGGTCGCGTCCGATCACGCTGGATGCGGATCTGCGCCGTCAATTCCCGGATCGCGACCGCAACCTCAACATCAGAACCAATGAAGGTAAATCCAACGCAAGCAAATCCAGCGCGGGTAAAGGCAGCGCGGGAAAGTCCGGCAGCGGCCACGTCAGCAAAGGCTCCAGCAGCGGCAAGGTGCGTGGTAATGCTAAGTCCGGCGGCGATGGTGGCAAGGGCAATACCGCGGGCAAGGGAAAGTCCGACGCCAAGGGCAACGATAAAGGCAACGGCAAGAAATAGAGGCCGGCCAGAGGCGACGCTGGACTGCACGGATGCACCCACCCGCGTCTGCATCGTTCGTGACGCATCGCGGCGGCTGTCACTGCCGCCGCGTGCGTTTTGAAGTCGATGCGCCGGCGGCGATCGACGCGCTTGATTGCACATGCTCGATCTGCCGGATGACGGGCTTTCAACACTTGATCGTGCCGGCACAGTACTTTCGTCTGCTCAGCGGCGATGACGCTCTGATCCAATACACTTTCAACACCGGCGCCGCGAAACACCGGTTTTGCAGGCACTGCGGCATCAAGAGTTTCTATGTGCCGCGCAGCCATCCCGACGGCATCGACGTCAATGTGCGTTGTCTGGATGCGGACACCATCGAATCGGTCAGCCTCAACGTGTTCGATGATGCCGATCGCGATGCAGCCACCGCGGCGATCGCGCATCTCTCCCGCGCGCGTGCTGGTGATCGACGACGAGCCACAGATCCGCAAATTTCTCGACATCAGCCTGCGCGCTGCAGCAACTTGCGACGCGCGGCGCCGATCTGGTGATCCTTGACCTCGGCCTGCCCGACCGCAATGGCCAGGATGTGCTGCGCGACTTGCGGCAATGGTCGTCGGTGCCGGTGATCCTGCGCACCGTGCGCGCGGACGAAACCCAGAAAGTGTCGGCACTCGACAGCGGCGCCAACGACTAGGTCACCAAACCCTTCGGCGTGCAGGAACTGATGGCGCGCGTGCGTCGGTGTCCGACGTGTCGCCGTGTTCGACGACGGCCGCTTGCGCATCGACCTCGCGCGCCGCCAAGTGCATCTCGACGGCTCGCCATTGCAACTGACCCGCAAGCAATACGCACTGCTGGCACTGCTGTTGCAACATGCCGGACGCATCGTCACCCAACCGCAACTGCTGCGCGAAGTGTGGGGGCCGACGCACCAGCACGACACGCACTATTTGCGCATTCTTGTCGGCAAGCTTCGCAATAAACTGGGCGATGACGCGTCCGCGCCGCGGTACATCGCTACCGAGCCTGGGTGGGTCTGCGTTTTATGGCATAGCAGGTGCTTTTCGTAGGTGCGAATTCATTTGCCTGCAAGAGTTCGCGAAAAGCCAAAGCGGAAAATTCATCGTTTCCGGTTCATCGGCATCGCCCCGCTGGCTGAAATCCCCGACAATGTCCGCAAATGAACGCTGACGCGCCAGTTTCCCAGTTCGACGATGACAGTAGCGCGTCGTCCGTAGCGTCGATGCGCCTGTCCGTCGCCCCGATGATGGACTGGACCGACAGCCCGTGCCGCGTGTTCCATCGGCTGTTGTCGCCGCATGCGCGGCTGTACACCGAGATGGTGCACGCCAATGCGGTGGTGCATGGCGATCGGGCGAAGTTGCTGGCCAAGGACGCGGTCGAACATCCGGTGGCGTTGCAACTCGGTGGCAGTGAACCGGACGTGCTGGCGCATGCGGCGCGGATTGGTGAAGCGCATGGTTTCGACGAGATCAACCTCAATGTCGGCTGTCCGTCCGATCGCGTGCAGGCGGGACGTTTCGGTGCGTGCCTGATGCGCGAGCCGGCGCTGGTCGCTGACGGCGTTGCGGCGATGATCGCGGCGTGTGCGGCTTCTGGAAGGGATGTTCCGGTGACGGTGAAATGCCGTCTCGGCGTCGATGAGGATGCGCATTACGACGTCTTCGTGGGTTTCATCGACACCGTCGCACAGGCCGGCTGCTCCACGTTTGTCGTGCACGCGCGCAACGCGTGGTTGCAGGGGTTGTCGCCGAAGGAAAATCGCGATGTGCCGCCGTTGCGTTACGACTGGGCCTACCAGCTCAAGCGCGACCGCCCCGGGCTCACTGTCATCGTCAACGGCGGCATCGCCACACAACACGACGCCGATGCACACCTGCAGTACAGCGACGGCGTCATGCTCGGACGCGCCGCATACCATGATCCGTACCTGCTGCATCGTCTCGATGTCGAATGGTTCGGCGGCCAGTTGCAGACCCGTGAACAGTTGTTGCGCACGTTGCGGCCATACGTCGAAACACAGTTGAGCAACGGCGTCGCGCTCAAGCACATCACGCGACACGTGCTGGGCTTGTTCCACAGCCAGCCGGGTGGCCGGGCGTTCCGCCAGGTCTTGAGCGAAGGCGCTCACAAGCCGGGTGCGGACTGGTCGTTGATCGAGCAGGCCTTGCTGCCCACCATGCCGCGCGATCGCATCGCGGCATGACTTCCATGAACTTGATGAATTCGACGCGTCCGAACGCAATGAGCATGATCACCCGCGATACCGCCGCCTTCCTCGATGTTGCCCGCACCTGCGCGCCCGACTTCGGCCCCGCGACCGCCAAGGCCGCGTTCCTGTTGACGCCCGATGGTTTCGCGCGCGCCGAACAGTCCGCAAACGACAACCGCTACATGGCCGATGCCGCGTCGTTCGATCCCGGCCAGGCGCTGGTCGAACACCGCGGCCTGCATCGCGCCCTGTCCGAAGTGCTGCCGACCATCGCCTTCGCCGGCGATCCCGCCACGCCCGATGCGCTATTTCCCAACAACGTGTTCGCAACCGCGCCCGGCACCGTCGTCATCGGCCGCATGCGCCACGCGGTGAGACAGCGCGAGGCCGAACGCGACGACATCCGCGGCTTCTTCCGCGATGCGCTCGGTTACGACGAAATCGATCTGTCGCAACAGGGCCACCCCTGCGAACTGACCGGCGCGCTGGTCATCGACCGCGCGCGCGGTCTCGGCTTTTGCGGCTTGTCCGAACGCTGCGACGAACAGGGCGCCGCGTTGATGCACGCCGCGCTCGGCTTGCGCGCGACCCTGCTGTTCGACCTGGCGTCGGGCGAGTACCACACCAACGTCGTGTTGGCCGTGCTGGCCGGTCGCGCCGCCCTGATCTGTCCGTCGGGGTTTGCCGACGGACAAGTCGTCGACACCATCGCCGCGCTCTATGCCCCGCATGCGCTTCGTTTGTCGGCCGACGAGCACGCCAGCTTCGCCGGGAATGCCATCACGTTGTCGGACGACGTGGTCTGGATGAGCGAAGCGGCGGAGCAAGCACTGACGACGGCTTCACGCGATGGACTGGCATCCGCCGGATTCTCGGTGCGCAGCGTGCCTCTGGCGGCCATCGAAGCCGGCGGCGGCTCATTGCGGTGCTGCGTGGGGGAGATCTTCTGAGTGGCCGGCGCCTTGGAGCGCCGGTTGGGCTGAACCGCGACCATCATGTTCAGAAAAGTTAAGGACGGATTCACCGCCCGCTGCACAGACTTCACCTCCCGGGCTGTTTTGTCCTCGTCTGTCCAACCCAACGGAGTTCTCCCGCGCCATGCCGATGTTGCGTCGACCGCTGCTGTTGTTGCTATTGGCTGGCCTGATCGCCGGCGCGGGTCCGGTTGCGTTCGCGGGCGAGGCGGGGCGTGATGACGACAAGCAAAATCGCGCGGACCAGAATCGTGCTGATCAGAGCCGCGCCTACCAGGACAGGCAAGAGCCGCCGCGCCAAGGAGAAGACAACTTGTCCGATGCGGTACGCCGCGTCGAGCGCGCCACGCAGGGCCA
>JAYTAY010000020.1:0-2297 GCA_043737255.1 Luteimonas sp. | reverse complement strand
TTGAATTGCACCCTTCGGCCAGCACGTTCCAGTAAACCATGTTCAGTAGTACCAAGCCCATGCGAACAGTCCGATCATCGCAAACGCAAGCGTGAGTTTCAGCACCACGCCAAACACGATGCCCACCCACGTACCGATCCCGACCTTGGTGGCTTGTCCCAGTCCTCGTTGGTCCAGGCTGCGGCCGTGCAGCAATTCGCCGGTCAGCGCGCCCACAAACGGACCCGCGAACAAGCCGATCGGTCCGAAGAACAAGCCGGCGAACGTGCCGAGCACGGCGCCGATGATGGCCTTGCGGCTGGCACCCACCCGCTTGGCACCGACCACGGTCGCGAAGAAATCGATGGCCAGCGACAGCAGCGTCAGCACGCCCAGCACGACCAGCATCGCAATGCCGATCTTCTGGAAGTCGCCCGCCCATGCCGCGAGCAACATGCCACCGAAAACCAGCGGAAGACCGGGCAGGGCAGGTAGCACCGTGCCGATCAAACCGATCACCGCAAGCACGGCCGCGACGACGTAGTAGAGATTGGTTGAATCCATCGTGAGAAGTCCTTTGGGGGCAGGAGTGATCGTCGCAAGTGACCGCAAGGGTCATCCAATTGCATTTTGGCAAATGCCGGGGTAAGTTGCCCTCGCTGAGTTTCAAGGTCACCGTGAACCGTGGCCTGATGCGGTAGATCCATGATCCGCTACATCGTTATCCATCGCTTCCTCCTTGTAACCAGCACTGTCGCATTCGCGGCGGTCATCCGCGCAACTGTTCCAAGGAGTGAGTCAAATGTCGAATCGTGAAACCGGCACCGTCAAGTGGTTCAACGATGCAAAGGGTTTCGGCTTCATCAGCCGCGAGAATGGCGAAGACGTGTTCGTGCACTTCCGCGCCATCCAGTCCGAAGGCTTCAAGAGCCTGCAGGAAAACCAGAAGGTCAGCTTCATCGTCGTCCAGGGCCAGAAAGGCCTGCAGGCGGACGCGGTCGAAGCGCTGTAATTTTCATCCTTCGAGAAAAAGCCCCGGCAGCGATGCTGGGGCTTTTTTTGTTTGCGGCGAAAAATCTTGCAGGAGTGCACCCGGGGGCGATGGCTTTACTGGCAAGGCTTCATCGCGCCCGGGTGCGCTCCTGCAGAGACGATCAGTTCTGGAAAGGCGTGTTCTCCGCGAAGTACTCGTGGCTGTCGGCGTTGCGTCCCGCGCCGGCCGGATCACTGATCGCCAGACTCTTCGCACCGGATTGGCCGTACACCACATCGTCGGTGTTGGCGACGATGTCGAAGTGGCTCATTTCATGGATCAAGGTGCCGGCCTTGGAATCGGTACCTGTCAACGGTGCAGTCCAGAATGCGCGGCAGACGAAGATTTCGTAAGGACGGTTCGGATAGACGTAAGCGTAGTAGCTCTGGTTGCAACCGCAGTTGATCTTGACCTGACCGCCGCTCTGATCCATGGCCGTATCGATCGACGTGAAGTGCTGACGCGCATTGCCGTATCGCGAGGAGGTGTAAGCGCCAAACCAGGTGGTGTAACGCGGTCCGACACTGCCGGCGTTGAGATAACCCTTGGCGTTTTCCGCATAACTCCGCGCCGAGTTGACAGCGCTGCCGGCCGTACTGATTTGTGTCGTGGAACAGCCCACATAGCTGACGCCGTTGACGACGGTCGCCGCACCACCCGAGGTAGGCTTGCGAGCAGTTTCGCTGGACTTGGCCGCCGCGTCATCCACCCATGTCCGCAAGGGTGCGCTTTGCAACAGCATCGGAAGGCCACTCTGGCTCCTGAGCATTTCGCCACCCGACAGCGAGGCGTGTTGCAGCGGCGAGACCAGTGTCACCAGGTATTGGCCTTTCCGACCCATGTCATATGAATCGGTGAGGTCGACCAGATAGCGATGGCTCTGGCCCGGGCGCAGGATCGCAAAGTCTTCTGCTGTGGGTACGCCGCGCTTGACCATCTGACCGTGGTATTCCACCGCCTTGCCATCCAGGCTCACCTGGAACAGTTCGCCCTGCGGCGTTTCGCTGGGCAGCTGCCACTTTGGAACGCGGGCAATCTTGTTGCTGGTATTGGTGACGACCACCTCCACCACGCCATTGTCGGCGTACATGCTCACGCGCAATGGATTGGACTTTGCACTGGGCGGCGCGGCGACAGCCGCTGCAATGGCGATTGCCAGCAAAGTGCCGCATCCTGCGGCGCGAACAAGCGTTGATTTCATTCAGTCGATCTCCACCTTGGTGACGAGGCCCGCGAAGGCGGACACGCTGACCATAGCCCGGTCACGGTTGGCACGCATCTTGCA
>JAYTAY010000019.1:0-2310 GCA_043737255.1 Luteimonas sp. | reverse complement strand
GATGCCCCTCGGCCTTGCCGCTGACCGTTTCGCGATAGGCGATGCGCGGCGGACGCGAGCCGACTTCGACACCATATTTTTCCTGCAGCCGTTGCAGGTTGACCCGCAGATGCAGATCGGACAATCCGCGGATCACCGTCTCGTTGGTTTCGATTTCGTGTTCGACGTGGAAGCACGGATCTTCCTCGGCCAGCTTGTGCAACGCGGTCGCGAGTTTCTGTTCCTGTCCCTTGCGCGCCGCGTCGATGGCGAGGCCGAACATCGGTTTGGGGAAATTGAGCGGCGCCAGGCGGATCTGATCCTCGTCGTGGCTGTCGTGCAGCACCGCATCGAAATGCAGTTCGTCGATCTTGGCGACCGCGGCGATGTCGCCGGGAATCGCCTGCGTGATCTCGACGTGGTCCTTGCCCTTGAGCTTGAACAGATGCGCGACCTTGAACGGCTTCTTGCCGTCATCGACGAACAACTGCGTGTCCTTTTTCACAGTGCCCTGGTACACGCGAAAGATGCCGAGCTTGCCGACAAAGGGATCGTTGAGGATCTTGAACACGTCGGCGATGACGTGCGCGTTCGGATCGGGTTTGGCTTCCATCGGTGCGGCGTTGTCGCCCGAGCCCTTCACGAACATCGGTGTATTGCCTTCGCCCGGATGTGGAAACAGCTTCTCGGCGATGTCCAGCAGTTCCCGCACACCGGCGCCGCTGCGCGCGGAGACGAAACACACCGGCACCAGATGCCCTTCGCGCAGGCATTGCTCGAAAGCGTCGTGCAACTCCTGGCCCTGCAGGCCGGACTCGCCCTGGTCGAGGTAGCGGTCCATTACTGTTTCGTTGATCTCAACTACTTGATCGATGATCTTCTGATGCCAGCCGGCGACCGGGCCGAGGTTGCTGTCGCCCGTGGATTGCCAGAAACAATCGACCACGCGCTTGCCGCCATCGGCCGGGAGATTGAGTGGGAGTACTTCGCTGCCGAACGCCTCGCGCAGGTCGTCGAGCAGCGCCCCCAGCTTGGCGCCGGGATGGTCGATCTTGTTCACCACGATGACGCGGCACAGGTTGCGCGCCTTGGCGTGTTCCATCATCCGTCGCGTGCCATAACCGATGCCAGTATCGGCATCGACCACGATCGCGACGGTTTCGACGGCCGCCAATGCAGACAACGTCGGCCCGCGGAAATCCGGATAGCCGGGCGTGTCGATCAGGTTGACGTGGATCAGTGGTTGTCCCGCCGCGGCGTGGTCGATGCTGGCGATGGCGGCATCGATGGAGTGGCCGCGTTCCTTTTCCATCGCGTCGAAATCGGACACGGTGCTGCCGCGCTCGATGGTGCCTGCCGTCTGGATTGCGCCGCCGGCATGCAGCAGGGCTTCGAAGAGCGTTGTTTTGCCGGCGCCAGGGTGGCCTGCGAGGGCCACGTTGCGGATTTGTTCGGTGCTGTACGACATGAGGTCGTTGCTCCCTGTTTTTTTGAGAAGTCCGGACATGGATGGCCGGGCTCTTGCGGAGGGATCCGCATAACGTCGTCATGGTCGGCGATGCGGAGCGGGCCGATCGCGAAGCGGATGAGGCTGGCGACCGCGCGTCGATCATGGCGGGAGCTCACGATAGCGCGTGCTCAAACACAGCGTCCCGTTGCAGCGCAGCAAAGCCGACGCCCGCGTAACGGCCAGCCGACTAGGCTTGTTCCCCCGACCACAGCGACCTACGGAGAACATCATGAGTATTTCCCGCCACGCCACCGCGCATTGGGAAGGCGACCTCAAAAGCGGCAGCGGCAAGCTCAGCACGCCCACCAGCGGTCTGCTGGCCGACACGCCGTACGGCTTCAACAGCCGTTTCGGCGACCAGAAAGGCACCAATCCCGAGGAACTGATCGCAGCGGCACATGCGGGCTGCTTCACCATGGCGTTGTCCAACAAGCTCAGCGAGGCGGGCTTTCCGCCGAAGACGCTGGATACGCGCGCGGAAGTCGATTTGTCGCTTGAAGGCGGGCCGACGTTGAGTGCGATCCGGCTGAAGTTGAGAGCTTCGGTGCCGGGCATTGATGAAGCCAAGTTCCGCCAGGTCGCCGATGACGCGAAGCAGAATTGTCCGGTGTCGAAGGCATTGAGCGCCGTGCCGATCACGTTGGAGGCGGAGTTGGTTGGCGCTTAGCTGTCCTAACTCACCTGCGAATGCAGGGGAGGGGCTGGCGTCGGATCGCGTTGCGTAGGAAGAAACACTTGGCCAGCTTCGCTGGCGCGAGTTCATTTCTTTTGAAGGGCGCAAAAGAAACGGTACCAAAGAAAACGCCTGCCCCGAGGTGGAG
>JAYTAY010000018.1:0-2323 GCA_043737255.1 Luteimonas sp. | reverse complement strand
ACACGACTGAAGCGCTTGGCTTTGCTCGCCTGCAGGTCTCGCCGCTTTACGCGCAACTGTCCCGAGGCAAGTTCGAGATGGCCGCACTGGAAGCCTTGTCGAGTGCGATGCTGGATCTGCGTCGACTCGCCTGGGATCTGAGCCTGTTCACCAGTACGGAATTCGGCTTCGTCGCGTTGCCGTCGCAATACACCACCGGCAGTTCGATCATGCCCAACAAGCGCAATCCCGATGTCATTGAGCTGATGCGCGGCAGCTACGCCAGCGTGGCCGCCGCGCGTTGCGAGATCGAGCAACTGTTGTCGTTGCCTTCTGGCTACCACCGCGACTTGCAGATCAGCAAAGGCGCGCTGCTTCATGGGTTCGGCAAGGGGTTGGCTGCGCTGGCGTTGTTGCCGGACCTGCTGCGCAACATGGAATGGAAGACGGACGCGATGCGCGCCGCGCTGGATCCATCGATGTACGCCACCGATCTTGCTGTCGACCTGGCGCGGCAAGGGATGCCATTCCGTGATGCCTACCAGCAGGCAGCCGATCCGGCGCGTTGGTCCGATGCTGACCCTGCCGACAGTCTCACTGCACGCTTATCGCCGGGAAGCGCGGCCGATCTTCGGCTCGACACGCTGCGGCAACGCATGGCATCACTGCGCTGACGCGCTGCGACGAGAACGTCAGAAAGGCTTCCAGCACAACTGCGTGTAGTCGTACGTGTATCGGGTATTGATCGGCGTGTTGCTGTAACCCGCGCTGGACTTGAAAAACCAGCCGCGCGTTTTCGGGCTGGTGACCGAGGCTTCGACAAGACGCGCATTGCGCCACGCGGAATCGCTGCATCGTTGGGACCGCTACTCACGTGGTGTGGGCGTGCATCTTTGGTCGAGTCATCAAAAACCTTTTAATACGGCCACTTCCAGTCACGCACCTCAGGCATGTCGTCGCCATGTTTGCGGATGTACCGCGTGTGCTCGGCCCGCTTGTCACGCATCAACTGCTTCACCCGCGCGCCTGCATCGCCAAGCGTTTGCACGCGGTCGATGACATCCATGACCAGGTGAAAGCGATCCAGATCGTTCAGCACCACCATGTCAAACGGCGTCGTGGTGGTGCCCTCTTCCTTGTATCCGCGCACATGCAGGTTCTTGTGGTTGGTACGCCGGTACGCGAGACGATGGATCAACGACGGGTAGCCGTGATACGCAAAGATGACTGGCTTGTCCGTCGTGAACAGGGTATCGAAGGCCTGATCCGACAGTCCGTGCGGATGTTCGCTCTCGGGCTGGAGTGTCATCAGGTCGACGACGTTCACGACGCGAACTCTCAGTTCCGGGAAATGCCTGCGGAGAAGATCTACCGCTGCAAGCACTTCCAATGTCGGGACATCACCGGCACAGGCCATCACCACGTCGGGTTCGCCGCCGTCGTCGTTGCTCGCCCATGTCCAGACACCCAATCCCGCCGTCGTGTGCGAGATTGCGTCGTCGATATTCAGAAACTGCAGCGCAGGCTGCTTGCCGGCAACGATGACGTTGACGTAATGGCGGCTGCGCAGGCAGTGGTCGGTCACCGACAGCAGTGTGTTGGCGTCGGGTGGGAGATAAACCCGCACCACTTCCGCCTTCTTGTTGACGACATGATCGATGAAGCCCGGATCCTGGTGGCTGAAACCGTTTTGATCCTGGCGCCAGACATGGGAGGTGAGCAGGTAATTGAGTGAAGCGATCGGACGACGCCAAGGGATGTCCCGCGTGACCTTCAACCATTTGGCGTGCTGGTTGAACATCGAATCCACGATGTGGACGAACGCTTCATAGCAGGAGAAAAAACCGTGACGGCCCGTCAATAGATAGCCTTCAAGCCAACCTTGGCAAACATGCTCGCTCAGGATCTCCATCACGCGGCCATCGGGCGCCAGGTGATCGTCGGTCGGCAGGATCTCTCCCGCAAATGTTCGGTTGGTCACCTCGAAGAGCGCGCCAAGACGATTTGATGCGGTTTCGTCCGGCCCCATCACACGGAAATTGCGCGCGTCGTCATTGAGTTTCATCACGTCACGCAGCAATTGCCCCATGACGCGCGTGGCCTCCGCTTCGACGGTGCCGGGTTTTGGCACGGCTACAGCGTAGTCGCGGAAATCCGGCATCTTCAGATCTTGCAGAAGCAAACCGCCATTGGCATGAGGATTTGCCCCCATCCTGCGCAGACCGTTCGGAGCCAACTCACCCAACTCCGCAATCAACTTTCCGCTTTCATCGAAGAGTTCCTCGGGCTTATAGCTGCGCATCCACTCCTCGAGCATCTTCAGATGTTCGGGATTGGTCGCCAG
>JAYTAY010000017.1:0-2325 GCA_043737255.1 Luteimonas sp. | reverse complement strand
GCATGTCGTGTCAGCATTGCGCGGTGACGGCAGGACGGCATCGGACGTCGATGCGTTGATCGCGACGCTGCGTGATCTCGCGGCCAATGGCGACCATGTCGTGTTCATGTCCAACGGCGGGTTTGACGGCGCGCCGCGACGGTTTCTGGCGACGCTACGCGAATGACTACGCTTTTGTAGGAGCGCCCCATGGGCGCGACGGGCTTTACCAGTAAGGCCTCATCGCGTTCATGGGGCGCTCCTACAAAAGTCCTCCACATATTCTTCAGATGTGCCGCTAAGACTGACTGAGATGACGGATATCGATTCGTTACCACTGTTTCCCTTGAATACCGTGCTGCTGCCGGGCGCGCCGCTGGGCCTGCGCATCTTCGAGACGCGTTATCTGGATCTGGTGCGCGAGTGCACACGCAACAATCATGGCTTCGGGATCTGTCTGATTCTCGATGGCAACGAAGTCGGCACACCGGCCACGTCGGCGGCATTCGGCACCGAAGCGCGCATCGAGGATTTCGGCACAGACGCCGGCGGGTTGTTGACCTTGCAGGTGCGGGGCGCGCGACGCTTCCATGTGCGCCGCGCGCGCGTCCGCGACAACGGGCTGACGGTTGGCGAAGTCGAGTGGTGCGATGCCGACTTGGACGATCCGCTCAGGCCGGAACATGGACTGCTTGGCGTGCTGCTGCACAAGCTGCTCGAACAGGTCGGTGGCGAACACGCGAAGGCGCCGCTGGCACGTTACGACGATGCCGCCTGGGTCGGTTGGCGGCTGGCCGAACTGTTGCCGTTTGCCAACCAGCAGCGGCAATCGCTGTTGCAGGAAGGCGATGCGCACGCGCGACTGGAGCAATTGCTGCAATTGATGCCGTAACGATCAGCGCGGCGTCGTACGCACCCGCAACACCGGCAGGCCTGACCTGGGATTCGCTTCCTCCCGGAATTCCAGGCCGCCAAGCGCCGCACGCAGCGCCGCACGCGACTCAACACTGCCCACCCTCGGTTGCCACACGCCGATCACGCCGAACGGCCGCGTGTGTTGCAGCGTATGCACCGTGCCGATCCACAGCGGCATGCCGTCGTCGAGTTCGGCTTGCGCTGGCCACAGGCGCAACGCGAATTGTTCCCGTGGATCCGATCCGATGCGCAGCATCAGCAGGGATTCGGCGTTGCCGTCCAGCGTCGATGGCAGCACCGGATGGCGGCGGGCGGGCGTGTCGTCATCGAGCAGACTGATCGCGGCGGTCCAGTCGGCTTCCGCCTGCACCCGCCAACCCTGCGCTTCGAGTGCAACCCGCAGCGGCTCCAGCGGGCCAGCGACCTGCACATCCAGTGGCCATCGCGGCGCGCTGTCGCGCTGGTTCCGCGGCAACGGCAAGGTCGTCCACTCGCGCTGCCACCAGGCATCCGCATCGAGGTGATGCGTGGATTTCGGTGGAGAAAACCGCGCCAGCAACGGATCGACGTGCCGCGGCGCATGCCACAGCACCGCGATCACGAATGCGCCGTAAAAGATCGCCGCCAACGGCCGCATCCAGAACGAGCGCGCGACATGGCGTCGATAAGCGATGCCCAGCAACAGCAACCAGACCACGCCGAACAACACCCCGCCGGCGACATCGCTCAACCAGTGCGCGCCGAGATACAACCGGGCGAAACTCAGCAGCGTCACCACCACGCCGGTGACCAGATAAGGCCACACGCGTTGACGCCCGGGCAATTCGCGGGCAATCAGCACCGCGAAGAAACCGAACGTGATCGTGGTCATCGTCACCGCGATCGAAGGAAAGCCGAAACCGGGGGGCGCCGTCGGCGGGCGCGGCATGTCGACCACGGCATCGAGCAACGCCGTCAGCGCCAGACCGAACGCGAGTGCGCCCAGCCAATGCGCGGCCGCGATCCAGCGTCGCCGCCACAGCAACCACAACAACGCAGCGCCGGCCGCCACCCCGAGCACCTGCGCATCGCCGATCGACGCCAGTGCCGCCATCAGCCGATCGGCCAGCGGATTGCGCAGCGTGAACATCGCCTCGTACACGGTGCGATCGATTGCCAGCGGCCCGCCGCGCGACAGCACCGCAGCCAGCCACGTGAACCATGCCCAGCCGATACCGAGCACGCAGGCGGCGAGCAGGATCAGCGATGGCGACTCGGGCCGATTGGGATCGATCAGCGCGGCCGCGTAACGTCCGAGTTTCGGATGCGCGTGCGTCCACTTCAGCGCGCGCGCCAGCAGGTTGTTGGCATGGTCGGCGAACCATCGATAGGTGAGCAGCACCACGATCCAGACCAGGGCGATGACGGCCACCAGCGCGCCCAGCGCCAGCG
>JAYTAY010000016.1:0-12379 GCA_043737255.1 Luteimonas sp. | reverse complement strand
GTGCCGTGTCGGCGGTGGTGGGCATTGGCGGGGGCAGCATGACCGTGCCGTTGCTGGTGTGGCGCGGCGTGTTGCCGGTGCGTGCGGTGGGCACGTCGTCGGCGTGCGGCGTCGCGATCGGCTTGGCGAGCGCGCTGGGGTATGCCTTGCATGCACCTGCGGGCGCATTGCCGGCGCACGCGATGGGTTACGTGTATTTGCCGGCGGCGATCGGGGTGGCGATTGCATCGGTGCTGGCGGCGCCGGTCGGCGCCAGGCTGGCGCACGCAATCAGCGGGCCTGCGCTCAAGCGCACCTTCGCTGCGTTCCTGGTGCTGGTGGGCGCGGCGATTTTATACAGCGGGTGACGCGGTGATTTGCGAAGTGGTAGTGCCGAGCTTGCTCGGCTGCTGGTGCAACGATCAGGAGCAGCGGAGCAAGCGCCGCTCTGCAAGATCACAGCAGCGAAAGAGTTCCATTCTTGTAGGAGCGCCCCATGGGCGCGATGGGCTTTACCGGGAATGCCTCATCGCGTCCATGAGGCTCTCCTACAGCGGCGCAGACGTCTGACGGGTCGCGAGGCATTCAACGCAACGCGGCTTCCGGCACGTCGAGTTCGATCGACAAGGCCAGGTGATCGGACAACGCCGCCGGGAACGCGTTCAAGCCTGCGCAATCCAGGCCGTCTGACAGCAGGATGTGGTCGATCGCCCGTAGCGGACGCCAGCTCGGGAAGGTCGGCACGGTGCGCGACGGAGGTTGAAGTTTGGTCTGGCGGTACAGGATCTGCATTTCCGGACAATCGTGCGCGCAATTGAAATCGCCCATCAATACCGCGTGCGGATGATCGGACAGCAATTCGGCGATGAAGGACAGTTGGGAATGACGCGATTGCGCGCCCAGCGACAGGTGCGCGACCGCAACGGTCAGGCCCGCATCGCCATCACCAAAACGCGCCATCAACACGCCACGGCCGGAAATGCGGCCAGGCAGGGGGTGGTCGATGACTTCGACCGGTTCGAGCTTGCTCAGCAGGCCATTGGCACTTGAAGCGACGCTGCCCATGCGGCGATTGGGCTGGTGGCTCCAGTAATCGAAGCCGCCCTGCTCGGCGAGATAGTGGGTCTGGTTGGTGAAGCCCGAACGCCAGCTGCCGGGGTCGCTTTCCTGCAGGCCGACGATGTCGTGCTGGCTGGCAAGTTCCGCGATGGTGTCCAGCGCGCCGCGCTTGTTGCCGGCCGGCAGCACATGCGACCAGCTACGCGTGGCGTAGTCACTGTACCGTCGCGTGCTGGAGCCGGCCTGGATATTGGCGCTGAGTAGTTTAAGCCGACGCTTGGGTTTGGCTTTGCTCATGCCAGCGACCGATGCGCCTCAGCGCTTGGTCGCGCGCTCCTGCGCGATCAACGCATCGGTAATGCGGAGCATGTCCTGCAGGCTGCGGCCGAGCACGCGATATTTGCCGTTGATGACCAACGTCGGCGTGCCGGGCACGTTGCTGCGCATCGCAAAGGCGCGCGCGCG
Organism: Luteimonas sp.; assembly: GCA_043737255.1. GTDB lineage: Bacteria > Pseudomonadota > Gammaproteobacteria > Xanthomonadales > Xanthomonadaceae > JALYOU01. Next base: position 10,876 of record JAYTAY010000016.1, on the reverse strand, counting down.
TTTGACGCTGGCCGTGGTCGCGGCGCTGTGCAGCGCGGCGGCGAAGATCTTTGCGTTGGCGCCACGTGCGACATAAAACCCGGCAAGTTCGTCGGCCGTCGGATTCTTGGGCAGCGTCTGTTGCGCATGCACCGCGGCAAAGACCGCGTTGTGCGTGTTGACCAGCACGCCAGTCGATTTTGCGGCGTAATAGCCCCTGGCGAACTGGTCGTTGTCGGTGGCTTCAAGCGGCACGTAGGTGAAGCGCACATCCTTGGGCAGCTTGCGCTTCCAGGCATCGACCATCGGCTGGAACTCGGCGCAGATATGGCACCAGTAACCGAACACTTCCGTGACTTCGATCTTGCCGGCGAGCGGTTCGAAGGGTGTTCCGCCTTCGATGACTTCGTAGTCGGTGCCCTGCACGGGCGCAGATGTGGAGGTGCCTGGAGGCGAACCGGCGATGGCGGCCGCTGACCAAAGCAAAGCCAGCGAAAACAACAAACGCTTGATCATGGGGTCATCCTGTGGGGCACCGAACTACTGAAAAAAAGCACGCCGACCACGGTATTGTCGGCCGGCGCGATGAACATAACCCGTGAAGGCGTCAGGACTTGGCAGGACGCTGCTGCGCGACCAGCTGGTTGGAAATGCGCAGCGTATCTTCCAGGGTTTTGCCGAGGACGCGATATTTACCGTTGACGATCAGTGTCGGTGTGCCTTCCACGCCACTGCGCATGGCGAATTGCTGGGCGCGGTTGAGTTGCCCGCCAATGGCGAAGCTGTTCATCGCATCGGCAAAACTCTTGGCGTCGATGCCTTGTTTGGCGACCAGTGCGGAGATTTCCTCGGCGGTCGGCCGCTGCGGCAGGGTATGGCTCAAGTGGATCGCGTTGAAGATCGCGTTGTGGGTCTTGTCCAGTTGGCCGGACGCCTCGGATGCGAAGTAGGCGCGTGCGAGCAGGTCGGTGGGCCCGCCCGCGAGTGGCACGTAAGTGAAGCGGACATCGCCCGGCAGCTTGCGCTTCCACGCATCCACCAGCGGCTGGAAGCTGGCGCAGTGGCCGCACCAGTAGGCGAACACTTCGACTACCTCGATCTTGCCATCGAGGGGTTGGTAGGGCTGGCCGTTGGCGATCTCGACGTAGTCGGTGCCCGGCACCAATGCGGGGCCGGATGCGGCTGCGGTCGCGGCCGATGCGGCGAGGGCATCGGCGGCCGCGGTCGCCTGCGGGTCGGTTGCCGCAGGCATTGCCGGTGCGGCGGCTGTCTCGGCGGCCGGGGTCGTGGCATCGGCGGCTGCGACGGCCGCATCGTCTTGCTTGGAACAGGCCATCATCGGCAGCAGAACCAGCAGTAACAGGGTCAGGCGCTTGGTCATCGCAATCACTCCGGATGGATTTTGATCAGGGAAGTGGGATCAGGGAAATTCGCGTCAGCAAGCTTCGGATAAAGAAACGCCGGCCACAAGGTTGGGCCGGCGGTTTGATCAAGGCTGTGAAGGCTTCGACAGGTCGCGCGCGCGGAAGTTCACAGCTTGAAGTTCGCAACTTTGGGTGTCATCGGTTTACTCGGCAGCAGATTTGTCTTCGCCCACGACCTGCCCGGCCGGCTCCGCTGTCGCAGCCGGGGCAGGCGTCGTTTCGGATGCCGGTGCCGGCGCTGCGGGTGCTGGCGCAGCCATCGCGGCGGCCACCTGCTCGGCGGTCGCCTCGTCGCTGCGGTCATGCAAGCCCTGCATGTAGCTGGCCAGTGACTGGATTTCCTCATCGCTCAAGGGCTTCGCCACCTGCGCCATCACGTTGAACAAGGCCGGATCGCGCTGGGTGGTGGTACCGGCGCGGTATTCCTGCAGGCGCCGTGCGACGTACCAGGATTGCTGGCCGCCGACATGGGGGTAGGCCGGTCCGGGATTGCCAGCGCCTGAGGGGCCGTGGCAGGCCATGCAAGCAGGCACGCCTCGGGCGAGGTCGCCGCTGCGGTAGAGCTTCTGTCCGACTTCATAAAACTTCATGCCGGCATTGGGGCCGCTGGCGATGGCCGTATCGTCGGCCACACCGGCGCCGGAGGTCTGGGTGGCGAAGTACGCGCCCAGGTCGCGCATGTCCTGCGCGCTCAGCGCTGCGGCGAACGCCTGCATGATCGCGTTGACGCGCTCGCCGCTTTTGAACAGCGCCAGTTGGTGGGACACGTAGCGTTCGCTCTGGCCGGCGATCCGCGGGTAGATGTCCGGGTTGGTGCCATTGCCGTCAAGGCCATGACAGGCGGCGCAGGTGCCGGCCTTGGTGGCCCCGGCCTTGGCGTCGCCAAACCTGGCTTTGGCCAGTTCGCTGACGGCGGTGGCGTCGATCGGCAGGGTTTGCACCGGCGTGTTGTCGGGCAACGGCGTGACCGTGGTCTGGGCGAAGGCGACGGCGGCGATGGCCAAAATGGCCAATCCGGCGATGCCATAGACGCGAGCGTGGCGCATGCGGAGCTCCAAACACAGGAGGCAGCGCCGGAGGCGTTGCCGAACCCCGGAATTATCGGCGCGTGGCTACAGATGGGTCAAACGAATCTGGTTTGCTTCCTCTCCCTGCATTCGCAGAGTCAGGACTGAAGCGCATGCGATCCTATGGTCATGGCCAATCCCCTTGCCCGATCCAAATACCTGCTCTCCGCCCACACCTGGCGGCAATTGCCGCCCGATGGCGGCTTCGAGGTCGCCTTCGCCGGCCGTTCCAATGCCGGCAAGTCCAGCGCGTTGAATGCGATCTGCCAGCAGAACGCGCTGGCTCGTGTCTCCAAGACGCCGGGTCGCACGCAGCAGCTGGTGTTCTTCGATATCCCGCCGACGACCGACCGTTTCCTGGTCGATCTGCCCGGCTATGGCTACGCCAAGGTGCCGAAGGATTTGCAGGCGCATTGGCAGGCCTTCCTCGATGGCTACTTCAGCACGCGCGAGGCGTTGAAGGGGTTGGTGGTGGTGATGGACATCCGCCACCCGCTCAAGGATTACGACAAGCAAATGCTCGGCTATGCCGTCACCCGCGGCCTGCCCGCGCATGCGTTGCTGACCAAGGCCGACAAATTCGGGCGCGGCCAGCAGGGCAACTCGTTGCAGGCGGTGCGCAAGGAGTTGTCATCGGCGTACGGCGATACCGTCAGCGTGCAGACGTTTTCGGGTGAGTCGAAGTTGGGGGTTGAGGAGGCGCGGGAAGTGGTGGGCAAGTGGCTGGAGTTATGAGTTGCTTCGCACGAGATGATGTTCTGCAAACAGGCTACGAGAATCTGCGTGCGTGCATCCGCGGAACACACACACCTCATTGTGGCAACGCTGAGCCGACTGCCGCGCGGCTATAGTGCAAACCGTGCGACAGCGGGCGCGATCCCACACATCGCTACTTCCTCCTTCGAGCGACTGCATGTCCAGTCCCAGCAACGTCAACGAGTTGCCGATCACCGGCCGCGATCAACTGGTCGAATACCTCGCGTCCGGCGGCAAGCCGAAGGACGCGTGGCGGATTGGTACCGAACACGAAAAATTCGGCTTCCAGCTCGAGGACTTGCGGCCACCGACGTTCGATGGTGAACGCGGCATCGAATCGCTGCTCAAGGGCCTGACCCGTTTCGGCTGGAAGCCGGTCGAGGAGCACGGCCATGTCATCGCACTGTTGAAAGACGGCGCATCAGTGACACTGGAACCGGCCGGCCAACTCGAACTTTCCGGCGCAATCCTCGAAACCGTCCACGACACCTGCTGCGAAACCAACCAGCATCTCGACGAGGTCAAGGCCGTCGCCGAGGAGCGCCAGCTCGGTTTCCTCGGGATGGGCTTCCAGCCGAAATGGCGCCGCGACGAGATGCCGTGGATGCCGAAGGGCCGCTACAAGATCATGCGTGCGTACATGCCCAAGGTCGGTACGCTCGGCCTCGACATGATGACGCGCACCTGCACCGTGCAGGTCAACCTCGACTTCGCCAACGAAGCCGATATGGTCAAGAAATTCCGCGTGTCGCTGGCGTTGCAGCCGATAGCGACCGCGTTGTTCGCCGACTCGCCGTTCACCGAAGGCAGACCGAACGGGTTCCTCAGCTATCGCTCGCACATCTGGACCGACACCGACAAGGACCGCACCGGCATGCTCGACTTCGTGTTCGAGGACGGCTTCGGCTTTGAGCGTTACGTCGATTACCTGCTCGATGTGCCGATGTATTTCTCGTATCGCGATGGGGCGGACGGTACAAAGCAATACATCGACGCATCCGGAAAATCATTCCGCAAGTTCATGGAGGGCAAGCTCGACGTGCTGCCCGGCGCGCTGCCGACATTGCGTGACTGGTCCGACCACATGACCACCGCGTTCCCGGAAGTGCGGTTGAAGCAATATCTGGAGATGCGCGGCGCCGATGGCGGCCCGTGGAATCGTTTGTGCGCGCTGCCCGCATTCTGGGTCGGCCTGTTGTACGACGATGCAGCGCTGGACGCCGCCTGGGACCTGGTCAAGGATTTCAGCCTCGACGAACGCAATGCCTTGCGCGACGGCGTGCCAAAACTCGCGTTGAAAGTGCCGTTCCGCAACGGCACGCTGCGCGACCTGGCACTGGAAGCCTTGAAGATTTCCGCGGCCGGCCTGCAGCGCCGCGCGCGCCATAACGACAACGGCGCCGACGAGAGCATCTTCCTGACGCCGCTGATCGATTTCGCGGAAGCCAATGAAACGCCGGCGGAGCGCAAGCTGAAGTTGTTTTATGGCGCATGGAACGGGTCGGTCGATCCAGTCTTCAGCGAGTACGCGTATTGATCTCCTACGGGGGATAATTTTGCTCGGATAACTATCGTCAGGAGAATCCCGTGAAGTCACGCGCCGCCGTCGCCTTCGCAGCAGGCCAGCCGTTGCAGATCGTCGAGATCGACGTCGAACCACCGCGCAAGGGCGAGGTGCTGGTACGGATCATGGCAACCGGCGTCTGCCACACCGATGCGTTCACACTGAGCGGCGACGATCCCGAGGGCCTGTTTCCTGCGGTGCTGGGGCATGAGGGCGGCGGGATAGTGGAAGCCATCGGCGAAGGTGTCAGCAGCGTCAAGGTCGGCGATCACGTCATCCCGCTGTACACGGCCGAGTGCCGCGAGTGCAAATTCTGCAAGTCAGGCAAGACCAATTTGTGCCAAGCGGTGCGCGCGACGCAGGGCAAGGGCCTGATGCCCGATGGCAGCACACGGTTTTCCTATAACGGTCAGACGATTTATCACTACATGGGTTGCAGCACATTCAGCGAATACACGGTGGTGCCGGAGATCTCGCTGGCCGTCGTCAATCCCGACGCAGCGCTGGAAAAAATCTGCCTGCTCGGGTGCGGCGTCACGACCGGCATCGGCGCGGTGCACAACACCGCGAAGGTGCAGCCGGGCGACAGCGTCGCCGTATTCGGTCTGGGCGGCATCGGGCTCGCGGTGATCCAGGGCGCAGTGCAGGCGAAGGCCGGACGCATCCTCGCGATCGACACCAATCCCGGCAAGTTCGAGCTCGCGACGCGCATGGGCGCGACCGATTGCATCAATCCGGAGGATTTCGACAAGCCCGTCCAGGACGTCATCGTCGAGATGACCGACGGCGGCGTCGAATTCAGCTTCGAATGCATCGGCAACGTGCAGGTGATGCGCGCGGCGCTGGAGTGTTGCCACAAGGGCTGGGGTGAGAGCGTGGTCATCGGCGTGGCGGGCGCGGGCCAGGAAATCAGCACGCGGCCGTTCCAACTGGTGACCGGACGCGTCTGGCGCGGTAGCGCGTTCGGCGGCGTCAAGGGCCGCACGCAGTTGCCGGGCATGGTCGAGCAGGCGATGCGTGGGGAGATCGATCTCGATCCGTTCATCACCCATGAGTTGCCGCTGGAGCGGATCAATGAGGCCTTCGATCTCATGCATGAGGGCAAGTCGATCCGGACGGTGATCCGTTTTTGATCGTTTCTTGCTGAAGGAGCGCCCCATGGGCGCGATGAAGCGTTACCGGTAGAGCCCGTCGCGCCCATGGGGCGCTCCTACAGGAATATCTCGTCATGCAACGCATCGAACAACACGCCTGCTTCGGCGGCAAACAGGAAGTCTGGACGCACGCGTCCACGGTCCTCGGCTGCGAGATGAAATTCGGCGTGTACCTGCCACCGCAAACCGAAACGCAGGCATGCCCGGCGCTGTACTGGCTGTCCGGTCTCACCTGCAACGAGCAGAACTTCATCACCAAGTCCGGCGCGCAGCGTTACGCGGCCGAACACGGCATGATTCTGGTCGTGCCCGATACCAGTCCGCGCGGTGAGAAGGTTGCCGATGCACCGGGCTACGACATCGGCCTCGGCGCCGGCTTCTATGTCAACGCAACACAGTCGCCGTGGTCGCAGCACTACCGGATGTACGACTACATCGTTGACGAACTGCCGAAGCTGGTGGAAGCAAATTTCCCCGCCAGCGGCGCACGCTCGATCTCCGGCCATTCCATGGGTGGCCACGGCGCACTGATCATTGCGCTGAAGAATCCGGGCCGCTATTGCAGCGTGTCGGCGTTTTCCCCGATCGTCGCGCCGTCGCAGGCGCCGTGGGGCGAGAAGGCATTTGCGCAGTACCTCGGCGACGATCGCGCGTCATGGACGCAATGGGACGCGACCGAATTGGTGGCCGACGCGACCGAACGATTGCCACTGCTGATCGACCAGGGCGACGCCGATGAATTCCTCGCCACCCAGCTCAAACCGGAATTGCTGCAGGCTGCATGCGCCGACGCCGGGCATCCGATCGAACTGCGCATGCAGCCCGGTTACGACCACAGCTATTACTTCATCAGCAGTTTCATCGGCGAGCACATCGCGCACCACGCCGCCGCGCTCAGGTCGTCAATGTAGGAGCGTCCCATGGGCGCGATGGGCTTTACCGGTAACGCCTCATCGCGCCCATGGGGCGCTCCTACGAAGTGCGCAGCAACAAATCGGCGTAGGCGAAGCGGCCATCGCGCAGCACGGTCTCGCCGCGCTCGACGCGCAGCACGCTGTCGAACATCGGCCCGGCCTGCACGCAGGTGTGGAACTCCCCGTTCTCGCCGCACGGATCGACCGTCGAGGGGAGTTCGGCGAGCAACGTCGCATCGAACGCACGTCCGCTGAAGGATGCATCGAGTTGCTGCGTATCCACGCAACACACGTGCGCGCACAAGCCGCCATCGATCATCGCGCGCGCCAGCCTCGCCGTATCGCTGCCGAACAACGGATATATCGGCGTCCAGCCAAGCCGCGTGCACAAGGCATCGCGATAGGCCCTGATGTCTTCCAGGAATAAATCACCGAACGCGATCGTGCGGAGATCGGGCCAGCGTTCGCGCGCCGTTGCCAGCGCCGCGGCGAAGGCAGTTTCGTAGATCTCGTTGCTGGCGCGCTGCGGCATGCGCGCCTCGATCACGGGCAGGCCGCAGGCACGCGCCTGCGCCTGAAGGATATCGACGCGGATGCCCTGCATCGCGATGCGCTCGTAACCCTCGGTGATGGTCGTCACCAGTCCGACGACTTGCACGTCGCTGCATTGCCGCAGCACATGCAAGGTCCACGCGGCATCCTTGCCGCCGCTCCATGACAGCAGCACGCGCGTCTTTTCGGAGGCGGACGTCATTCAGCGTGAAGCGTGCAGCGGCGCCTATGCAGCCGACACGTCCCGCAATTCCCAAGCGCTGCCTGCCAGCAGGCGCAGGCGATGCTTGAACACACTGCCGGGAATCGATGTGGTGGCAATCAGGTCAATATGCAGGTCGTCCTGCTGCCCGGTCACAGTCGCATTGGGGTCGATGGCGCCCAGCGATGCGTCGATGCCGTCGGGATCGGCCTGCGCCGCGCACCAGCGCTGGAACAACGCATCGCTACGCAAGGCGCCCTGCAGTTCCGATGCGAAACCTTCCGCGCCTTGCGACGAGAACGCAAACGCGGCGTCGCTGCCGCGCGCTTTTTCGGGATTGGGCAGACTGAGGTAATAGCGGGTGGCCATGGATACTCTCTCTTTGTGACGTGGAGCCAGCCTACGCATGGAACGTTATCGCGATGTCGTCATGCGAACGCGTGCGGTTCTGCAGCGAAGCCCACCACGACCGCACCCTTGCCGACATTGACCATGCCGGTCAGGCTCATGACGCTTTCGAATACCTCGATGTTGTGCGCGCTGCATGTCTCGCGGAGTTGTGCGTAACCCGGCAATGCGCGCATTTCATCCAGTTCACCGCCATAGCAAAGCGTCAGCGTCGGCGTCATCAAGCCTGCGGCCACGCGTCGCCCGGCGAACTCGAACATCTTTTGCGCCGCCGGCTCGAAGCCCTTGATCTTGGCGACCGGGCCGGTCTGGCCGCGCGCGCCGTGCAGCACCGGTTTGATGTCCAGCGCTGTGCCCAGCGCGGCACTGACCAGGCTCACGCTGCGGTCGCCTTTCTTGCGCGCACGCGCACGGATGTAATACAGGTCGCGCGGGATCAGATAGCCGTGCGTGTGCATCGCCAAGTATTCCAGCCGCGAGCGGATCTTGGCCGGGCCTTCGCCCGCATCGCGCAGCCTGACCGCTTCGACCGCCAGGATGCCCTGCGCGCAAAACAGCGTCTGCGTGTCGATCACGCGTAGCGCGAACGGCGTGTGGTTGCCGGCCGCGGCGCGGATCGGACGGTACTCGTTGAGGATGGCGAAACTCGCCTGCTCTGCGTTCTCGAAGATCGGACTACGCGATTTGGTGATGGTCATGCAGAACACGTAGTCGTAATCGATCACCAGCCGCTGCAGGAACAGGTCGCGGATCTGATCGACCGTGAACGGCATGGTTTCGGCATTCGCGCCCCGCTCGGCGATATGCGCGCGCAGAAATTCGAGTGTCGCCGCCTCGTCGCGATAATCGACCTGCACCGCATCATCGATCTTCACTGTAATAGGCAGGATGGTGATGTCGTTGCGTTTGAAGAAATCGCTGGGCAGATCGCAGGCCGAGTCGACGACGAGTCCGATGCGCATGGCTCACATTTCCCTTGAAAGGCAACACAAAATATCAGCGCGATCACTTTTGCATGTGAACACCCGTGCCACGGGAGGGATGCTCAGCGATGAATCGCGATCGGCAACGATGCAATGCGTTGCATCTCCGGATCGTTCAGCAATTCGGGATCGCGCAGCGTCTCCATCGCAAAGGCATGGACATCGTTACCCCAGAACAAAGCATTGCCCACCACCAGCATCGGCACGCCAAAGATGCCCGCGCTGAGCGCAGCGTCGGTGTTGCTGCGCAAGGTCGCCTTGACTGCTTCGCTTGCCAGCATGCCGGGATCGACGCCCAGCGCTGGATCAACGGCGCCAACGCTTCCGCACTGTCCGCAGCGCGCCCTTCGGCCCGGATCCAGCGATAAATCGCATCGATCGCTTAGGGCGTCGTGTCCGCGGCAATGTACAGCCGCAACGCCGCGATCGGATTGAACGGATGCGTGGGCGGAAACCGCAACGCAATGCCTTCGCGCCTCGCCTGCCACAGCACACGGCGATAAGTGAATTCGCGTTTGCCTGGAATTTCCGCCGACCCTTTCTGGCCATGCGCGTTCAAGACCGCAGCGAACAGGATCGGCACCAGTTCCACCGGTTGTTGCGTCGCCAGTTCGCGGGTTTTCTACCAATGCAAATACGCGAATGGCGAGATGAAATCGAAATACCAGCGCACGGTCGGCGGTGTGCTCATGACGTCAATGCCAGAGTCCGAGGATCACTGCGTACAGCGTGAACTGCAGGAAGTGGTAGCCGCTGTCGATCATCCACAACTTCACGCTACGACCAGCGAATGCGTAATTGATGCCAAAGCTGCTCGCCACCCAGCACAGGCCGACCGCGAAACTTGAGGGCAACGACTGGGTCAGCGTCGGTTTCGGGCCGAGGAAAATGGCGAACACCGCCGCGGCCAGGAAACTCAGCGCGAAGGCGATGCCGAACACGAGCGCGGCATGCCGTTGCGGTGGCGCGTCCTGATCCATGCCGTTCTCGCGACACCACGCGCGCCTGGACAATGGTCCGTACCAGATGCCGCCGAGCGCGACGGCCGACAGCGCCGCAACAATCACCGCCAGCCAGTTGACGTCCACCATGCGCGTTCCTCCAGTGCAGGCTCACAGGATACGCCGGTGGCTGGATACGACCGCGGGCATCACTGAATTGCAAGTCACGGGATCGTCATGCCGGCGAAAGCCGGCACCAGCATGAATCGCCGGCTCTCACAGCTGGGCCCCAGCTTTCGCCGGCATGACGATCCAGGGTTTCAGCTCGTTTCGGCATGACAGAATGCAGTCACTGGGCAGAATGAAAAACGCATGTGTGCGCTGCGTCCGACGCAAACATTTCAGGAAGAATCGATGAAAGAAAAAGAACAGATCGTCAGTAACTGGTTGCCGCGCTACACCGGCGTGCCACTGGACGGCTTCGGCGAGCACATCCTGGTGACCAATTTTGGTGGTTATCTGGCGCATTTCAGCAGGCTGACCGGCGCGGAGATCGTTGGCCTCGACCGGCCGATGCCCAGCGCCACCGCCGACGGCATCACCATGATCAACTTCGGCATGGGCAGCCCCAACGCGGCGACGCTGATGGACCTGCTCGGCGCGATCATGCCGAAGGCGGTGCTGTTCCTCGGCAAGTGTGGCGGACTGAAACGCAAGAATGAACTCGGCGACCTGGTGTTGCCGATCGCGGCGATCCGCGGCGAGGGCACCAGCAACGACTACATGCCGCCGGAAGTCCCCGCATTGCCCGCGTTCGCATTGCAGCGCGCGGTGTCGACGATGATCCGCGATCTCGGCCACGACTACTGGACCGGCACCGTCTACACCACCAACCGCCGCGTCTGGGAACACGACGAAGCCTTCAAGGAATA
>JAYTAY010000015.1:0-5607 GCA_043737255.1 Luteimonas sp. | reverse complement strand
ACTGGCAGGCGCCTACCTGCAATACGCCCACGCGCCGCCACCGGTCTACCCGCGCGCCGCATTACGCGACCACCTGACCGGCACGGTGATGCTGAAAGTGCTGGTGGATAGCGACGGCCGTCCACTTGAAGTGAACATCGCGCAAAGCAGCGGCCACCGCGAACTCGACCGCGCCGCGCTCGACCACGTCCTCAAGCGCTGGACGTTCCGCCCGGCGATGAAGAATGGACAGGCAGTGCAAGCCGTTGGGCTGGTGCCGATCGCGTTCAACCTGCGATAAGGGTTTCCTGCAGGAGCGCGCCCGGGCGCGATGAGGCTCTACCGGTAACGCCTCATCGCGCCCGGGTGCGCTCCTGCAAACGTCTTGATGTGCTAAGCCCGATGGTAGGGATGGTTGGCCAGCAACGCCGCCGCCCGATACAACTGCTCGGCCACCAGCAAACGCACCAGCATGTGCGGCAACGTCAATGGTCCCAGCGACCACGTTTCGTCTGCACGTTCGATCACCTCCGGCGAATGTCCTTCTGGCCCGCCGATCAGCAACGCCAGATCACGCCCCTGCCCGCGCCAATATTCGAGCCGTTGCGCGAGATCTTCCGATGCATGCGGTTTGCCACGTCCATCGAGCGCGATCGCCTGCGCCTGCTTCGGCAGTGCCGACAAAACACGCTGACCCTCGTCGTGCATCGCGCGTACCGGATCACGGCCCTTGCCGCGCAATCCTGGCTCGACTTCAACCAGTTCCAGCGGCAGCCAATGCGACAACCGCTTCTGGTATTCGGCAAACCCTTGAACCACCCATGCGGGTGCGCGTTCGCCGACGGCAATGAGTTTCGCTTTCATTCCGACATCGTAACGATTGCAGCGAAACGCATTGGATGGACGGTGCGGCGATCATCGCCGCGCACAACGATGTCATCGCCATGTCATCGCGCGGTTATGTGGCGCCACTAGCGTCGTGGCTCCCCCGTCAGCCACGCAGGACATCTCGATGAACAACCTCGACCCCTCACGTCGCCAATTCCTGAAAGGCAGCGCCGCTGCCATGGCCGTGGGCGCAACGGCCAGCCTGACCGGCCTGTATTCGCGCCAGCTCCTTGCCGCCAGCGATCCGGTGCGCACGGCGCCGATAACGAGTCCCTACGGTCCACTGGCGCCCGTCGCTGACCAGAGCACCGGCTTGAACCTGCTGCAATTGCCGCGCGGCTTCAGCTACCAGTCGTTTGCCTGGAGCGGCGATGTCATGGCCGATGGCCAGCCTTGCCCCGATCGCCACGACGGCATGGCCGTGGTCAGCCCGGCCCATGTCCGCGATGGTGGTCGTGACGATGATGACGACGGGCGTGGAGCAGGACGTGGCCGCGCAGAGGACCGCGGTCGCGGCCCGACGATGGTCTTGATCCGCAACCACGAACGCGGCGCGGCATCACCGTTCGACGCACCGGGCATGTACGACACCGGCGACATCGGCGGCGGCGCGCGCAGCGGCGGTGGCACCACCAACCTGACCTGGCGCCACGGCCATTGGCTCGGCGTCGAGCCCAGCCTTGGCGGCACGCTGGTCAATTGCGCCGGTGGCGCGACGCCTTGGGGGACATGGCTGACCTGCGAGGAAATCAAGACCAATGCCGTTTCCAGCACGGGTCGCAGGCATGGCTACGTGTTCGAGGTACATCCGCGCGCCGAACGCACCACCGGCCGTCCGCTGGTCGGGCTGGGCCGTTTCAGCCACGAGGCGGTGGCGATCGATCCTTTGACCGACTACGTCTATCTCACCGAGGACGATCGCAACAAATCGGGGCTGTATCGCTTCATTCCCAACAACCGCCGCGGCCGTTTCGGCTCGCTGGAAAACGGCGGTCGCTTGCAGGCCGCGCGTGTCAAAGGCCGGTCCAATGCGGATCTGATCGTCACTACCATCGGCACGCAATACGCGCTGGAATGGATCGACATCGCCGAGCCCGATCTTGACGGCATCGCTGCGCCCGCGGGCTTCCCGGACATCTCCGCCGGTGAAACCCTGAGTGGTCCGTTCGCGCAGGCCTGGGCCGAAGGCGGCTTGCGCATGAGCCGCGGCGAAGGCATCTGGTACTCCAACGGCAAGATGTTCATCATCGATACCAGCACTGGCACGGACAGCACCGGCCGCAAGGGGCGTGGCGAAGGCGCGGTGTGGGTGCTGGACCTGCGACGCATGCGGCTGGAAGCGCTATTTGTCAGCGGCAACCAGCTGGCTGCCAACAATCCCGACAACATCACCGTCAGCCCGCGCGGCGGCGTGATCCTGTGCGAGGACGGCGGCGAGAGTCCCGACCAATACGGTCCGGGTTCGCGCCTGATTGGCCTGACCCATTCGGGCGAGTCGTACTACTTCGGCAAGAACAACGCCGAGCTGACCGACGTGCAGATCGCCGGCGCTGATAAATCCATCGCCGAAGGCGACTACCGCGACAGCGAGTTCTGCGGCGCCTGTTGGGATCCGCGCGGTGAGACGTTGTTCGTCAACATGCAGACCCCGGGCATCACCTTCGCCATCACCGGCCCGTGGCGGAGGGGCAACCAATAGCGATCCTCGTCGCTGTAAAAACAACAACGGCGCCGTGAGGCGCCGTTGTTGTGTGGATGCTGCGAAAACCTAGTAGCGGCTTCCAGCGTCGCTTTCCATTTCATGTTCGTCCGGAGGCTGGTCACCCACCGTCCACAAACGTTCCAAGGCGTAGAACTCTCGCACGCGCGGCAACATGACGTGGACGACGACATCGCCCAGGTCGACCAGCACCCATTCGGCTTCGCGTTCGCCTTCGACGCCCAGCGGCATCACGTCGAGCTTCTTGGCGAAGCGTACGACTTCATCGGCGATGGATTTGACGTGGCGGGTGGAGGTGCCCGAGGCGACCACCATGTAATCGCAGACGCTGGTCTTGCCGCGTACGTCGATGTCGACGACATCCTTGGCTTTGAGTTCATCGACCGCGGTGAGCACGTGCTTCAGAAGCACTTCGACATCGGGCGGCGGATTGGGGAGGCGGAACTTGATGACTTGCGCTTGTGTGGTCAAGGCGTGGCAGCTCTGGAAATACGTCGCGATTATAGCGGAGCCGGAGTGACGACCTGCCTGGAGTACAGGTCCGACTGAATGATGAATTCAGCGACTGCGGGCGGCACATGGTCCTGCCAAGGCTGGCGGGTGGCGATGCGATGGCGGATGTCACTGGCCGATTCCGGGCGCAGCGGCTGCTCCAGTCGGTAGACGAGGCCCGCGGGGGCCTGTTGCAAGGCCTCGACCGATGCCGTCCAGCGGTCTGCGACGCACTCTGCGAGTTCGTATGACAGTACATCCTCGATGTGGTTGCCGGCGCGCTCGGCCACGACGAAATGCGTGTGATCGAAGAGTTCGCGCCAGGATTTCCAGCTGGGCAGGCCGCGAAAGCTGTCCGCGCCGAGCAACAACGCGATCGGGACTTCGCCGCCGAGTTCGCCGCGAATGTCGTGCAGCGTATCGATCGTGTACGACGGCCCTTCGCGGCGCAATTCGCGGATGTCGACGACCAGTCCGTGTTCGCCTGCAGCCGCAAGTTCCAGCATCGAGGCGCGCTGCATTGCATCGGCATGCGTCGATCCCTTGTGCGGCGGATCGGCAGCCGGCATCAGGTGCACGTTCGCCGACAAGGCATCGCGCGTGTTGCGAGCGACCGCGAGATGACCGTTGTGGACTGGGTCGAACGTGCCACCATAGAAGACGTGCAAGTGCGGGTTCATGCGCACATCCCTGTTTTTTTTCTTTGTAGAGCATGGCTTGCTGCGCTGCTCTCCATGTCCGAGAACCAAGAGCGGTGCCGCAAGCCATGCTCTACAAAAAAACACAGCGAAGAGCAGCGGAGCAAGTTCCGCACTACGGTCGCAGGAAGCCCCCGTGGGACAAAAGACGAATGCGCGAATGCGTTTGCCTTCATGCCAGCAACGGCAGTGCGCGCGTTTCGGCGACGGCCAACAGCAAGCGTTCGAGCACCTGCCACGCATCGCCCGGCGCGCGGCCCTTGGCGATGCGATCGACCCGACCCGCCTCGACCACGAATGCATCCCAGCGCTGCGCTGGATGACGCTGCAACGCACGCCGGTACAGGGCCTGCTTGGAATCCCAGATGCGCTGCGCCTTGAACTCGCCTGCAAGATTGCCGCCGCGCGCATGGACCCGCGCCAGTGCGGCGGCGCGCTGCAGTTCCATCACCACCATGCCGAGCAAGGCGGGCACGGCATCGCCTTCGGCGCGCAGCCCGGCGAGCATCCGCGAGACCTGGCCAGGCTGACCGTTCAAGGCGGCATCTACCAGGCGGAACACGTCGAATCGCGCGGCATCCGCGACCAGCGATTCCATCGTCGCGGCATCGAGCATCTGGCCATCGGCCAGCAACGCGAGTTTGTCGATTTCCTGCGCGGCGGCGAGCAGATTGCCTTCGACGCGCTGCACCAGCTGCTGGATCGCTTCGCGATCGGCGCGCAACTCCTTCGCGCGCAGACGGCGTTCGATCCAGTCACCCAGCTCGTGCGGTTTGATCGCCCACGCGATGACGATATGTCCAACGCGCGCGATCGCATCGGTCCATTTGCCGTGATGCGATTTGCTCCACTCGCCGCCGATCACCAGCAGCGTGGTATCGGGCGGCGGGTCGGCGCAGAACTCGGCGATGACTGCAGCGCCATCCTTGCCGGGCTTGGCCGTGGGCAGGCGCAATTCGATCAAGCGGCGCGTACTGAACAAGCCCATTGAACGGAAGCTGGCGGACAGCGCATCCCAATCGAAATCGCGGCCATCGGCATCGAAGATTTCACGTTCGGTGACGCCCTGCGTACGTGCGTGGGTGCGCAATGCATCCGCCGCTTCGAGCACCCGGAGCGGCTCCGGACCGGCGATCAGGTAAGCCGGCCGCAGCGGTTCGGTCGCAAGTTGCGCCGCCAGCCGCTCCGGGGTCAGTTCCATGAAAAATACGGTGCGACGTCAGGCTTGGGTCTGGCGCGACACCGAATCGATGCGGCGCAGGATCGACGTCGCCATCTCGCGGCGCAGTTCGCGCGCAAGCAGTTCGCGTTCGCTGGTCTTGCCGATGGAATCGGTGGGCGGCGCGATGAAGTCGCGAGACAGTTCGATCGTCTGCTGCGGCAACAGGTCCGCGCCCTCGCCCCGATGCAACGCGAAGACCACCGCGTAGCGCAAGGTGAACTCCTGCGCGCGACCGGCCTGGTCCAGGCTGATCGGCGTTTCGCCCCAGCGCTCGGAAATGATCTCGAGCGTGGCGACGCCGGTGGCCGCATCCTCGGCTGCCGGCGTGGCGCCAATGCGGGTCAGCGCCTGCGACAGTGATTCGGCCAGCGGGCTGTAGGGATCGGCCGAGACCACGCGTACCGGGCCGAGGTCGGCGGGCAATGTCAAGGCATCGCGCAACTGGAAGCCGCAGCCTGCGAGGGCCAGTGAAAACATCGCTGCAAACAGGAAATTCTTCATCCGGGGAGTCTGGACGAGGGCGACGGTCAGGGCAAGTTGGCGAGGGCTTTATTGGCGTGCCGGCATGAATGGTCGTTCGACATGCCCGGAATGAGCGCTTGAGGGTG
>JAYTAY010000014.1:0-25175 GCA_043737255.1 Luteimonas sp. | reverse complement strand
ACGACCGACCCGCCAAGGGCGCATCTTTTGCCCACGTTTCTCTGCGAGGAGAAAGGTGGGGCGCTCGCCGGCAGGCGAGTGAAACGCTTGACCAGTCTGGCGACAGCCGCGAAAAGTGAAGCGAAAATTCGCAGTCCTGCTAAACGCTTGGCCCGTCCGGGGCAGACCGGAAAGTCAGATCAAAATGAGTTCACGCTTGACCAGCCATTTGGCTGTTGAAAGACGCGAGGATGACGAGATGGAAGGATTGACCAGATTGGCGACAGCCAACAATAAAGAAGCGGCGAGCGGCGGGGCGACCATCCAGCGCTTGCGTGCGCTTCGGTCGCTGAACTACGCTCGCGGACTTGATCGGGCCGCGTCGTCGGACACTGGGGGAGAGGATGTTGGAAGTCTTGGGCCAAATCGCGTTTGGACTGTTCGGGCTGGCTTCGCTGATCGGCATTGCCTGGTGTTTTTCGTCAAACCGCGGTGCGGTTGACTGGAAGCTTGTCGGTACCGGTGTGTTGATGCAGATCATCTTCGCGGCACTGGTACTGAAGGTGCCGCTGGGGCGACAAATCTTCGACGGAATCGCGACCGGCTTCGTGCACCTGCTCGACTACGTGCGTGTTGGTTCGGAGTTCATCTTCGGCAGTTTCGTAGATGTGCAGAAGAACGGCTTCGTGTTCGCAATCCAGGTTTTGCCGACGATCATCTTCTTCGCAGCGCTGACGGGCGTGCTTTATCACCTCGGCTTCATGCAGATGATCGTGCGCGGCATGGCCTGGTTGATCACCAAGGTGATGCGCGTGTCCGGCGCGGAAACCACCAGCGTCTGCGCCAGCGTCTTCATCGGCCAGACCGAGGCACCGCTGACGATCAAGCCGTACCTTGAGCGGATGACCCAGTCCGAATTGATGACTGTGATGGTCGGCGGCATGGCCCATATCGCCGGCTCCGTGATGGCCGCGTATGTTGGCCTGCTCGGAGGCGAAAGCGAAGAGCAACGCATCTTCTTCGCAACGCATTTGCTGACCGCCAGCATCATGGCCGCACCTGCCACGCTGATGCTGGCGAAAATCCTGATGCCAGAAACCGAGCAGCCTTTGACTCGCGGCACGGTAAAACTGGAAGTGGAAAAGACCACCGCGAACGTGATTGATGCCGCCGCCACCGGCGCAGCCGATGGCCTGCGCCTGGCCCTGAACGTCGGCGCGATGTTGCTTGCCTTCATTGCATTGATCGCCTTGCTGAACGCACCATTCCAGTGGCTGGGCACCAAGGAATGGGGCGACGCCGGCAGTTCATTGAATTCCTGGTTGAGCGCGACGGCCGGCAAGCCGACGGTGTTTTCGCTGCAAACGATATTTGGCTGGGTGCTGGCGCCGCTCGCGTGGCTGATCGGCGTGCCGTGGCAGGACGCGACCCTGGTCGGCAGCTTCATTGGCCAGAAAGTGGTCATCAACGAATTCGTCGCCTATGTCGACCTCGCCAAGAACCTGACGCTGTTGCAGGAGAAAAGCGCGTTGATCGCAACCTATGCGCTCTGCGGCTTCGCGAATTTCTCGTCGATTGCGATCCAGATCGGCGGCATCGGCGGTCTCGCACCGAGCCGTCGTGGCGACCTTGCCCGGATGGGCTTGAAGGCAGTTCTCGGCGGCTCGCTGGCGACGTTCATGACGGCGACCATCGCGGGCGTGCTGAGCGGTATGTAATGGCTGAGTCTTCGGTTTGATCGCCAATACCAATCAGCAACCGTTATGAACCTTCGCGAGCAATTCGACTGGCGATCGGTGCCCTGGGATGCGCTGGCCATCGCGTCGTTCGTGGTATTGCTACCGCTCGGTCGCTTCGCCGAACTGCCGGTGTTGATTGCACTGCTCGTTGTCGCTGCCCTGCTTTTGCGGGCGCGCAGCACAACATTGCGTGGTCCGGGTTTTGTGTTGGTGGTGGCACTGTTCGCGTGTTACTGGCTGCCGATCGTCGTGTCGGGATTCGATACGGTGCAACCGACAAAGACCTGGTCGACGGCGGCGAGTGCGATGCGCTTCCTGCCGTTTTCGCTGTTCATCGTGGCCGGACTGTCGAACCTCCGTTCGTTGCGCGGCGTGCTGTTGGCAACGGCGGCGGTGATCCTGATCTGGCTGATCGATGCATGGGTGCAGATGGCTACGGGTTTCAGCATCGCCGGCAGCGCTGAACGCGAGCGCCTTGCCGGCATTTTTGGTGCCGATAATCTGAAGCTCGGTCCGGTGCTGGCAACCTTGTCGCCATTCCTGTTGCTGGCATTGCGCGCACGCTTTGGCCGATTGGGGTTGGCGTTCGGTTTCGTTGCGCTGGTCGGGCCAATCCTGATGGCCGGTTCGCGTGCCGCGTGGCTGTCATTCGCCTTGGTTTGCGCGATCTTGTTGTGGCGTGAGACGCGCCATGTTGGTCGTTATCTTGCGTTGGTCGCTGGACTTGCGATCGCGCTACTCGTTGCCGGCGCTGCCGCATGGAAGTTTTCTGATCGCTTCGACCATCGCATTGACCGCACCCTGCTGGCATTGCAAGGCACCACGCAAGCGGTCGATGAAGCGTCGGCCGGCCGGCTCAGCATATGGCGCGCTGCGCGCGCCATGATCGCGGAGCATCCATGGACAGGCGTAGGTGCGCGCGGATTCCGTTACGCATATCCCGAGTATGCCGCGAAGGGTGACCGCTTCGTTGAAACCAAAGGCAATACCGGCGCCTCGCACGCGCACCACATCGTGCTGGAAGTGCTCTCGGAAACCGGTGTAGTCGGCCTTTTGCTGTGGTTGATCGGCACGGCCCTCGCGGTGCGCGCATGGCTACGAGCGTCCGCAGTTGCACGCGAGCAAGCACTCGCACCCGCGTTGGCGCTGGTCGCGATGACGTTTCCAATCAACACCCACTTGGCCTTTCACTCGACGTGGTGGGGATTGTTTTTCTGGTGGCTACTGGCGCTCTACGTCGCCGCACTGCACTCTCGCGAGCTGGCTGGAATTTCCAACGACGTGTCAGGACCGCCGCAGGACAAGACGCTCCAGTTCATGTAGACGCTCGTCGACGGATTGCTGGGCCTGTGCCGGACTCCACCGTGCTATCCCCGGCGGCCATACGGAGTGCCCGATTTTCAGTCATTCACTCGCGACGCCGTCGGCAGCAGACGTTCGATCAGCGGATGCATCACCTTCTTTTCCGTGGCGATTGCAAAGAAGCGCTCTTCAACCCCATTGCAGATCCCGACGCGCTCAACGCCATGGCTCGCCGTCAACTCATCGTGCAGGATGTCCGGTGCCGGAAATACACCCATGCCGCTGGCACCAAACGACTTGAGCAATGCGCTGTCTTCGAACTCGCCGGAGATGTTGGGTCGAATACCATGACGCGCAAACCAGTCATCCAGGCGCGTTCGCAATGCTGAGTGTGCCGTCGGCAGCAGTACCGGGACAGTGGCAAGACTGTTGGGAAAACCCTGCCGTGCCGCTTGCGCCCAAAGAGGCGCAGCCCACCAACTGATCGGGGAGTCGGCAAGCGCATGACTATAAGGACGCAGGTTGCGATTGGGTGGAGCCGCGCGATCGGCGAGCACCACGTCAAGCCGGTGCAAGACCAAGTCCGCCAGCAGGTCGTCGAATTCGTCGACATGAATCAAAACACGCAGGTTCGAGTCGCGCATTGCAGGCTGCACCAGGGGCCAGACCACCGACTTTGGCACGCTGTCCGCCACGCCGACCGCCAGACGCATTCCGGGCGATACGTCTGCATCCCGAACCGTGCGAACCAGTGTCTCGCCCAATTGAAATATTTCTTCGGCCTGCTGCATCGCCACGCTGCCCACCTCGGTCAGGACCATTCAACGGCCGGCCGGCTTCAGCAACGCCACGCCGAGCGAGCGCTAAAGCTCGTGAACTTGCGCGCTGACGGTCTGTACCGCCATGCCAAGCCGCTCTGCCGCGCGTGCCATGCCGCCTTCCTTGGCGACGACCAGGAAGTAGTAAAGGTGGCGTTAGTTGAACTTCAATCCCATGTTTTGCTTTTTCCGATGTAATGGTGCGCAATTGTCTGCTTTTTTGTGACTTGTTGATCATCTATCTTGTCGCGCCATCGAAACGCTTCCCGGTTGCGAGCAGCCCCGGTTCCGCCTCGTCAGTGTTGAGGGTCGTTCGCTCGTCGCCACAAGCTTTCAAACAACCCGTATCGATCATTGGAGAGTCAACATGTCGCCCGAAGAAACCCGTGCCGTTCTTGCACTAAGCCTGCTCGCCGCCTTCGCGGACGGCGAGAAGCATGAGCGCGAGCGCGATGAAATCAGACGCGTGGCGGAAGGTTTCCAGGAAACCGACGCCGTGCATCTTTCGACGCTCTACCAGGACGTGCTCATGAAGCGCGTCACCCTGCCCGACGTCGTTACACAGTTGGAAAGCCCCGATTCAAAACGGCTTGCCTACGAGATGGCGGTCTGCGTTTGTGACGCAGATGGCGCGCTTTCCGACGCCGAGCAGCGCTTTCTGGCTGAAGCAAGCGCCGCGCTCGGCCTTGATGCCGGCACTTCGGCGGCCTTCAAGGACGCCGCGCAAGCCATTGCCCTGCTGCCGGTGAGTGGTGCAACAAACCCGGAGTCGGGCCCGCCTGTGTCAGCTGCGATGGATGAAGCCGACCTGGATGGTGCCATCTTCAATGCCGCCATCGTGAACGGTGCACTCGAGTTGCTGCCCGAGACGCTCTCGACCATGGCGATCATCCCGTTGCAGATGAAGCTGGTCTATCGGATCGGCAAGGCGCACGGTTTTGAACTCGACAGTGGACACGTGAAGGATTTCCTGGCCACCGCAGGCGTCGGACTGACGTCGCAGTATCTCGAACAGGCCGGTCGCAAGCTGTTGAGTAGGCTGCTCGGCAAGATCGGAGGGGGATTGTTGAGTGGCGTTGGCAAACAGGCAGTCAGCTCGAGCATGAGCTTTGCCACCACCTACGCACTAGGCCACGTGGCAAAGCGCTACTACGCCGGCGGACGCAAACTTTCCACCCAGATGCTGAAGGAAGCCTACGCCAGCACGATGCAGGAAGCTCAAGGTCTCAGTACCCGATACCTGCCGGAAATCCAGGCCAAGGCGAAAACGCTTGATGCTCGCAGCGTGCTATCGATGGTCCGCGGTGCATGATCTAGACGGTGGCGGAGTGACCAACCTCGCCCGGGTGCGATCTTTCCACGCTGATAGTTTTTTCTCATCCCCACAAGGCGCGACTACGCCATGAAGTTCGCGTCCTTTCCCCTGTCCCGCTTGAAAGGCGACCTTTCGGGAGGATCGTCGTGAGTGCGATTCAGAGTTTCACGGTCGTAGAAAACAAGGCAACCGTCGTCAACGCACTGGATGGCGCGCGTGATCACATCGGCGTGGATCTTTCGGGTCTGGCCGCAGGCGAGACTGGACTGGTGATATCGCCCGCGCTGCTGTCCTTCGACATCTGGGTGATGGTGGCCGTTGCCTTGACCTGTTTGCCCGTTTTCATCAGCGAACGCGAGTTTGCGCGCTGGGAGGGCGGAGTGCTGTTGGGCTTGTACGCGGCTTACCTGACTCGTTGCCCAGCTGTCTATAAATCGCTATTGCCGGGAAGACTACGAACATGTGAGTCAAGTAGATCTCGTAGCTGAGTCGGCCCATCGACGCGAGCCGGGCGCGAGTGTGCCAGCGCCAGCATCACCTGCACATCGGGAAATGCTCGCTCCCAGAGCTGAAACGACAACGCCCGCGTTCGCAGAATGCGACGCGGGCGTTGTGATTGGCCATCCGTGGCCGGGAGCGATCAGCGAATTACTTCGCTTCCTTCTCCATCAGCTTGTCTACCAGGCTGGTCGGCACTTCGGCGTAATGATCGAAGATCATCGTAAAGTTGCCGCGGCCGCTGGTCGCGGAACGCAGGAAGTTGATGTAGCCGAACATTTCCGCCAGCGGCACGAAGCCCTGCACGAAAGCCTGCGGACCCTTCTGGCCCTGGTCGGTGACCTGGCCGCGGCGACGGTTCATGTCGCCGATGATGTCGCCGAGGTAATCCGCTTCGGTAACAACCTCGATGTTCATCATCGGCTCGAGCAGCTTCGGCTTGCTCATCTTGTGAGCCTCGCGGAACATCTGCTTGCCGGCGATTTCGAACGCCAGCGCTGACGAGTCGACGTCGTGGTACTTGCCGTCGATTAGACGTGCCTTGAAGTCGACCACTTCATAGCCGGCGATCTGGCCCTGGTTGGCCTCGGTCTTGATGGCGTATTCGACCGACGGGATGAACTCGCGCGGGATGCGGCCACCAACGATTTCGTCGACGAACACAACGCCCGAACCCTGCTCGCCCGGCTCGAACACCATCTTCACTTCGGCGTACTGGCCCGAACCACCGGACTGCTTCTTGTGCGTGTAAATGTGCTCGACGCGTTCGCCGAAGGCCTCGCGGAAGCTGACCTTGGGCTTGCCCATGTTCGCTTCCACGCCCAACTCGGTACGCATGCGGTCGATGGTGATTTCCAGGTGCAACTCACCCATGCCCTTGAGCACGGTCTGGCCGGTTTCGCCGTCCACTTCCAGGCGCAGGGACGGATCGGCCTTGACCATCTTGTAGAGCGCCGTCGACATCTTGTCGATGTCGTTGCGGCTCTTCGGCTCGACCGACACGCTGATGACGGGATCCGGGAAGCGCATCCGCTCAAGCAGGATCGGTGACGACATGTCGCTCAAGGTATCGCCGGTCTCGGTTTCTTTAAGCGACACGAAAGCGCAGATGTCGCCGGCGCGCACTTCATCGATTTCCTTGGTGGCATTGGCCTGCACTTCGACGATACGGCCGATGCGCTCCTTCTTGCCACGGGTGACGTTCATCAGCGTGTCGCCCTTCTTGATGACGCCGGAATACACACGCGTAAACGTGAGCGCGCCAAACTGGTCGTTGATCACCTTGAACGCCAGCGCGCGCGCCGGCGCTTCGTCGGTCACTTCCTGCGCGCCGATGATGTTACCGTCGACGTCGACCATCGAGATGCCGCCGTTCTCGCCCGGGTACGGCATGTAGTCGACGACGCCGTCAAGCAACTGCTGCACGCCCTTGTTGCGGTACGAGGAACCACAGAAAACCGGGACCAGCCTGCCGGTGACGCAACCGGTGCGAATGCAACGCTTCAACGTCTCCATCGACGGTATTTCACCGTTGGTGATGTAGGCATCCATCGCCGCGTCGTCGAACTCGACCACGGTTTCGATCGCTTCCTCGCGCAGTGCCGCCAAATCGGCAACCCACTTGTGATCGCGGGTCGAGCTGAGCGCCTTGATCTTCGGATGGTTGGCGAGTTCGTCCAGCGGCACGGTTTCCCAGGTGCTGTCCTTGTCGTCGCTCTGCCAGATGTAGCCGACGTTGGCGATCAGGTCGGCCATGCCGGTGAATTCATCGTGGCTGCCCAGCGGAATCTGGCACAGGACTGCGTTGGCGCCGAGGCGCTCCCGAATGCCTTTCACGCAATGCTCGAAGCTGGCACCGATGCGGTCCATCTTGTTGACGTAGCACATGCGCGGCACGTTGTACTGGTCGGCCAGACGCCAGTTGGTTTCGGTCTGCGGCTCAACACCGGCAACACCGTCGAATACCACCACGGCGCCGTCGAGGACGCGCAGCGAACGGTTGACTTCGATGGTGAAGTCGACGTGTCCCGGGGTATCGATCACGTTGATCTGGTGATCCTTCCACTCGGTGGAGACAGCGGCGGACTGGATCGTGATGCCGCGCTTGCGCTCCTGCTCCATGTAGTCGGTCGTCGTGGAGCCCTTGCCGTCCTTGGTGTCATGGACGTCGATGATCTGATGCTTGCGCCCGGTGTAATAGAGCACGCGCTCGGTGGTCGTCGTCTTGCCCGCGTCGATGTGGGCGATGATTCCGATATTGCGGTAGAGCTTGAGCTCTTTCTGCCTGGCCATGATGTGTTCTCTGCTAAGGGTGTCTGGTCCAGCCGGCGGGCGCATGCCGTGCCTGCCGAGTGGTTTGGTCAATTTTCGCCACAACGCGCCGCGCGCTGATAGCGGCCCCACCGTCTTAAACGAACGCAGCGCCTTCAAGCGCTGCGCGGGTGACGAACGGGGTTGCCGGGTGCCGATCTCATCTGGCATTTGGGCGTTGCGGCCCGTGCGCACGGCTATCCCGCCGGCGCAGCCGCCGAATTCTACACGAAACCGGCGCATTCTCGTGAATCGGCTGGCTTTGCCTTGCAAGGACCGGCGTGATTCGTTGTCAGCGAGCCGCTTTGCGCAGCGCGACCAGTGCGGGAAGTGCGACCGGAATTCCATCCGCATTGCAGCTGCCGATCCTGCACAACTGCGCACGGATGCTCGGCTGCGATTGGGCAATCAGGTGGAACAACACGTTCTGCTCCAGCGATCCGTGCACCGCCGCCGCGCCGGGGCCGCGGGCAAACACTGCGACGTCTTCGCCACTGTGGGTGTCGCTGCGCAACGGGATCGCGGCTTCCTGCAGGTAATCTGGCGCGGTTGTGTCGACGCTGGTCAGGTCGGGCCTTGGTCCGCTCACGGCGGCACTTTTCGGCTGATGCGGAAATTGCTTCGGCCCTTCCGGCTGCTTGTCCGACGCGGCGTTGAAGCCGGGACCGTTAGCGTAGTTCAGGGTGGTGAACGGCATCCCATTCAGATCCTTTACCAGGACGGGTTCGCCTTCATTATCCGGGTTGGTGCCGCGCAGCAGCCCCAGAATGGGATTGCCGCGACTGGGGTAGCTCGCCATCGTCAGCACGTGGCTGTGATCGGCGGTCACCATGATCAGCGTATCCTGATCGGACGTGAGCTGGTCGGCGGCGCGCACGGCGTCGGAGAAAGCGATCGTTTCGTCGAGCGCGCGAAACGCATTGCCGGCATGATGGGCGACATCGATCTGGCCACCTTCAACGAACAGGAAGTAGCCCTGCCCGCGCTTTTCCAGCAAGCCGATCGCGGCGCGTGTCATTTCGGCCAAGCTGGGCTGGTCGCCGGGATGCTGGCGGCGCTCGAAGTCGTAGTCGAGGTTGGAGTAGGCAAACAAGCCAAGCACATGGTCGCGCTTGGCCGGGTCCAGTGCGGCAAGTTGTTGCGCGTTCCAGATGTAGGACGCACCCGGACGCGCCGCCCATTCGGCGGTCAGGTCGCGTCCGTCACCGCGAACTCCTTGTTCGTTCGCAAGCACCGGATCTGCCACGCCTTGCGGCAGGAAGTTGCCGCGACCGCCACCAAACGCAACGTTGGGGCCGCCCGCGATAGGAAATTCGATCAACTGGCGGGCGATGTCAGTGCAGCCTTCGGCAATGGCCGTTGCCGGCAACTTGGTATCGTTTTCCCAGCTCCGCTCGCTGGCGTGCGCGTAGGTGGCCGCTGGCGTCGCGTGGGTGATGCGCGTGGTCGTGACCACGCCCGTTGCCATCCCGGCAGCGGCAGCGAGTTCGAGCAGACTGACGGTTTCGTTGCCGTGCGCCGCTGCGCAGCTTCCACGGGGGGCGCGCTGATTGACACCTATCGCGCCGAGGCGAACCTTCACGCCACTGGCGATCGCCGTCATGGTGCCGGCCGAGTCCGGCGTCTGCGCGTCGACGTTGTAGGTGCGGCTGAGTGCCGTGTAGGGAAACTCTTCGAACGCCAAACGGTTTTCTTCGCCGGATTGGCCGTTGCGCTGGCCTTCCAGGATACGCGCGGCGGTGATCGTCGTGATGCTCATGCCGTCGCCAACGAACACGATAACGTTGCGCGGCTGCCCAGCCGAATTCGCTCCAGCCTTGAGCGCCGCTGCAGCACCATTGCGAAACCACCATTCCGGCGTCTCCCCGCGCGGGTGAGCAACCGTTGCGACGACGATGGGCTGCAACGCAGCTGGTGGTAGTCTTGCCCGCGGAGCTGCGGAACACGCTGAAATCAGACTGCACAAGGCGGCGCCAATCGCGACGGATGGAGTGTTCGGACGAGGCATGGCGAAGTTTTTGACAACGGCTCCACTGGGCTGTCGATTATCGCCCAGCGCCATGACGTTCGTATCGGCGTTGGGTGGGTTGCAGCGGTTGCTGGCAAGCAGTGGTCAGTTGGAGCCAAGGAGTTGCGCGTCCCAAAACTCCTCAAGGAAAGCTGAACAGCAAGCCTTGCCAAGAAATGCGAACACCTGAAAATAACGAATGTTTAATGGGTCGTCGGTGTACCGTTTCGCCAGCGCAACATCAGGAGGGCGCGTCCAATGAGTAATGACAAGAAATTTGATTTTTCCAACGTGCAAAGCCCGGTATTTCCAAACGCGAATCCCGGCAAGAAAAAGCCGGACTTCTCGAACGTAAAGAGCGGTGTCGGATCCACCGCGCCAGCGGCACCCACGCCCGATTTCGGCAATGTGCAGAGCGGCTCGAGGTCGACAGCCGGCATGGTCGCGCATACCGGCAGCATGCATACCGTTGAGAAGGGCGAAAGCCTGTCCCTGATTGCCAAGCACCATTACGGCAAGGCCAAGCTGTGGCCGCGCATCTACGAAGCCAATCGCGACCAGCTTGACGATCCGGACAGGATCAAGCCCGGCCAGATACTGAAGATTCCAGCCGCCCCCGAAGCTGACTAATCCCCACTACAATAGGAATTTCACCATGAAATACAGCAACAAGACATTCGTCGCCATCAGCGTCCTCACCGCTGCGCTCGCCCTCGGCGCCTGCGGCAAGAAGGAAGCACCAGTGCCAGAGCCGATGGCACCCGCACCGGCTCCGATGCCGGCTCCGATTCCGGCACCGGAGGCCATACCGCCGGCCGCGCCGGCACCCGCAGTCACGCTATCCTCGGTGACGCTGGGCAATGCCGTCGACGCCAGCAATTCAGTGGCCACGCCGATGGACACCTTCGGCAGCAAAGACACCATCTACGCGTCGGTGGCTACCAACGGCAGCAGCGCCAGCACGCCGATCACCGCGAAGTGGATGTTCCAGGACGGCCAGATGGTCAACGAGAGCACTCAGACCATCGCCCCGACCGGCCCAGCCGTGACGGCTTTCCACATCGCCAAGCCTGACGGTTGGCCGCTTGGTGGTTATACGGTTGAAAT
Source organism: Luteimonas sp. (assembly GCA_043737255.1). Taxonomy (GTDB): domain Bacteria; phylum Pseudomonadota; class Gammaproteobacteria; order Xanthomonadales; family Xanthomonadaceae; genus JALYOU01. Next base: position 14,099 of record JAYTAY010000014.1, on the reverse strand, counting down.
CAGCATGAACGGTAGCGTGGTCGACACCAAGAAGTTCATGGTGCAGTAAGCGCTAGTTGATCGCTTGACACCGACGGGCGCGGAGTAATCCGCGTCCGTTTTTGCTTGGGGTTTTATTAACTTTCTAATCGCCTGTCGGCCGATCTCCCGGCCACCATGTCAGCGAAATCGTTGCCAGATCAGGCAGCGGTTGTTGGCCGGCATCGGAATGGCGGCGATAAACTTGAGTCCTGCCGCCTGCGCCAGCGCATCAACCGCTGACTGATCTCGAATCCCCATTTGTGGCGCGCGTGCCCTTAGCGACTGATCGAACTGCGCGTTGGTGTCGCTACTGAAATGGCCGTCGTCATTGAACGGACCATAGATGACAACAAGGGCATCGTCTTCAAGCACATTCGGCAAGCGGCGAAATAGCGCCTGTACGTCATCCCAGCCCATTATGTGCAAGGTATTCGCGCTGAAAACGGCGTTGTAGCGATCACTTGGCCACTCGCCGCTGGCGACATCCAGTTCAATCGGCTCGGGCGTGTTCGGCAACGCGGTGTCGGCCAGCCACAAGCGAATGCCTGGAAGGTTCTCCGCGCGATCCGAACATTGCCACTGCCACTGCGGAATAGCTGCCACGAAATGCACCGCGTGCTGACCGGTACCACTGCCAATTTCCAGTACGCGTCGTTTGCCTGGCAAGTACTTCGCCAGCACGGCAAGAATCGACTCGCGATTGCGTTCGCAGGATGGCGAGTAGGGTTTCTCGATCGCAGTCATGGACTCAGTGTCTCGCTGGCGGCGGGAGGCGCCGCCGAAGATTTCAAGCGCATTGCGCTTGTGGCGCGCAGGCCGAGCATGAAGGCAATCACCAGCAGCAGTGCGGCAAGCAGGAACGCCGCACCGGGAATGTGGGCTGGCGCGTCAGGCTCGATGAAGGATGCGAACACCTGTGAGAACAGGAATGGACCGAAGATGCCGGCAAAGCTCGTCAGGCTGGTGATCGCGCCCTGCAAGCGCCCTTGTTCGTGCGCGGAAATCTGCTGCGACATGATCGCTTGTGCGGTCGGTCCGCCCAGCCCCGAAAGCGCCAGCAGCGGAATGCCGGCCAGAAACAGCCAGACGGACGGGGCCAGCCCGATCACGCTGAACCCTGCAAAGCCGAACAGCAGGCCGGCCAACATCACCTGTCGTTCGCCGAAAATCGGCACCACGCGGCGGACCAGTCCCGCTTGCACGATGCCGGAGCAAACGCCGACCAAGGCGAGGCTCAGCCCGACTTCCTGCGGACCCCAATTGAATCGGTAATCGGTGAATAACACGAAGGTTGAATTGAGTGCGTACTGGGCCAGGTTGACGGTGAACACCACCAGCGCCAGCGCGAACACCTGTGGATGCTTGCGAAGCAAGCCAAGCGCACCGATCGGATTGGCAGACTTGATATCAAAACGCCTGCAGCGCTTTTCCGGTGGTAGCGACTCCGGCAGCACGAAGTAGCCATAGAGGAAGTTCGCCAGCGCCAGCCCGGCCGCAACCCAGAACGGCATGCGGATATCGAATCCACCGAGCCAGCCGCCGAATGCTGGGCCGATGATGAAGCCGATGCCAAACGCAGCGCCTAGCAGGCCAAACGCACCCGCACGTTTTTCCGGTGGCGTCACGTCGGCAATGTACGCGTTTGCGGTTGAGAAACTCGCTGCGGTCATGCCGGATATCAAGCGACCGATGAACAGCAAGGGCAGCGTTTGCGCCAGCGCCATGAAAATGAAATCGAGGCCCAACCCCAGATTCGATAGCAGGATCACCGGTCGTCGTCCGAAGCGATCCGACAGCGCGCCCTGCACGGGCGAGAAGATCAGCTGCATCAGGTTGTAGACCACGCCGAACAGGCCGGTCCAGCGTGCGGCGGTTGCGATGTCGCCGCCGATCATCTGTTCGACCAGATGTGGCAACACCGGGATGATCACGCCGAAAGCGAGCATGTCCAGCATTACGGTGATGAAAATGAAAATGACCGCAGCGCGACGCATCGGCGGCTGGGAAGTCACTGTCATGGTGCTGGCTTGCCGCGACAGGATTCAGCGGCGCTTGCCGCCATCGATGAACTGCAAAAACTCGGAGCGTGTACGTGCATCTTCGCGGAAAGCGCCGAGCATCTGGCTGGTCACCATCGACACGCCACGTTTATGCACGCCGCGCGTGGTCATGCACTGGTGCACGGCATCGATCACCACGGCGACACCACGCGGCTTGAGCACGTCCTCGATGCAATGTGCGATCTGCGCGGTCAATTTTTCCTGGACCTGAAAACGCCGTGCATAACCATCGACGACGCGGGCCAACTTGCTGATACCGACCACCTTGTCGGTGGGCAGGTAGCCGATATGGGCGCGACCGATGATTGGCGCCATGTGATGTTCGCAGTACGACTCGAATTCGATGTCGCGCAGCATCACCATTTCGTCGTAGCCGGCGACTTCCTCGAAGGTGCGGCTGAGGTAGTCCTCGGGATCGACCGCGTAACCGGAAAACCAGTCGGCATAAGCGTTGACCACGCGCTTTGGCGTATCGAGAAGTCCTTCCCGGGCGGGATCTTCGCCGGCCCAGCGCAACAACACGCGCACTGCCTCTTGCGCTTGTTCGCGGGTGATGTCGTTGCGCGAATCGTTTTCGCTCATGGTCTGCTCCTACGCTCCCGTCGAGGTCGCGGACCGGGAAGTTTAGCGACTGCACGTGGCAGCGGCGCGTGGTGCGTCAATGGGTTGCTAACACCTGCGCGAATAGAATCCTCATTTTCCCGGTTGCGGTGGTTCGCATGCGTACGAGAACGTTGCTTGCTCTTTCGATTGGCTCGATGCTGATTCTCTCGGCCTGTGATCGTGAATCACGGACGCCAGTGACCGACGTCGCGGCACCCGCGAAACTCGAACCGGTCGTTCCAACCGTCGACGGGAAAACCTCAGCCGCGATCACCGCCGAAGACTACGCGGCACGACTCAAGCGCATCTCGTCCGACGAGTTCGAAGGTCGCAAACCGGGCACGCTCGGCGAGCGTCTGACCACAGCATGGCTGGTCGACCAGTTCACCCAGATGGGCATTAAACCCGGCAATAAGGGCGCGTGGTTGCAGACCGTGCCGATGGTCGAGGCGCGGGTGAACGAGCAGAACAAGGTCAAGCTCACCGTAAAGGCAGCCAATGATGCCAGCGCCGAATTCGCGTTCAACACCGACATGGTGGTCGGCAGCCTCGACAACACGTCAAACATCGATCTCAAGGATTCTGACATCGTCTTCATCGGTTACGGCGTCAACGCGCCCGAGCAAAACTGGAGCGATTACGCCGGGATGGACGTGAAGGGAAAAACGCTGATGGTGTTGGTCAACGATCCGGGCTGGGGCAACCAGGACGCGAATTTGTTCAAGGGCCGCACCCTTACCTACTACGGTCGCTGGGTCTACAAGTACGAAGAGGCCGCGCGGCGAGGTGCAGCGGCGACCTTCATCGTCCACGACACCGATGCGGCAGCGTATCCGTGGCAAGTGGTCCAGAACAGTTGGAGTGGAGATCGCCAAAGCCTGCCTGCCAGTGAAGACCCGGCACCACGTCTGAAAGTAGCCGGCTGGTTGACCAGCGACGCGGCGCGACGATTGTTCACGACGGCAGGCAAGGATTTCGATGCGCTGAAAGCGTCAGCCGATTTGCCCGGATTCAAGCCCAGTGAACTCGGCGCAACGCTGTCGACAACATTCACCAGCTCGGTGAAAACCTCGTCGTCTCAAAACGTGATCGGCATGATAGCGGGCAGCGAGCGGCCAGACGAAGTGGTCGTCTACAGCGCGCACTGGGATCACTTCGGCAAGGACGAAAGCCTGAGCGGCGACCAGATAATGAACGGCGCGGTGGACAACGGCAGCGGCATCGCCGGTCTGCTCGAAATTGCCGAGGCATTCGCCAAGCAGCCGACATCGACGAAACGCTCGGTCGTGTTTGCCGCGTTCACTTTGGAGGAAGCCATGCTGCTTGGATCGCAGTATTACGTCGCCCATCCGACGTTCGCGCTCGACAAGACCGTGGCCGACATCAACATGGATGCTTTGCTGATGATCGGCCCGACCAAGGACTTGACCGTGCTGGGACTTGGCCAGTCGGAAATGGATGACCTGGTCAAAATCGAGACCGACGCGCAAGGCCGCAGCATCCATGCCGAAGACGCGCCTGAGAAAGGGTTCTTCTTTCGCTCCGACCACCTCAACTTTGCCCGCGCTGGCGTGCCGTCGCTATACGCAGGTACCGGTGTTGATTTGATTGACGGCGGTATCGAGAAAGGCCGCGCGTTGAGTGCGGACTACGTCACCAATAGCTATCACAAGCCGACCGACGAATACGACCCGAACTGGGATTTCCGTGGCGTGGTGCAAGACCTCAACACTATTTACGCCGTCGGTAACAAGCTCGCCGATGCGACCACGTTCCCAGCCTGGAAACCGGGTAGCGATTTCAAGCGACCGGAGTCAGCCGCGAAACCTTGATGCCGCCAAAGACGTCGGTCAGTTTGTTTGCTCGACGCCGAGTTTTTCCATGCGTCGATACAAGGCTTGTCGCGAAAGGCCCAACGCGAAAGCGGCTTGGCTGATCACGCCGCGCGCTTTGGCGAGCGCGGCTTCGATGTCGGCTCTGTTCGGCTCTTCGGCATGTGAAAGCCGCAGCGTACTTGCCCGCAGCGCTTGCAGTCCGAGATCACGCGTCGTGATCACGCCATCGCGGCAGAGCAGGCTGGCGCGCTGGATTGCGTTCTTCAGTTCGCGTACGTTGCCTGGCCATGCGTGTTCGACCAACGCACCACGCGCCGCTTCATCGAGTAAGCATTGCGCATCGATGAAGCTTTCGGCCAGCGGCAGAATGTCGTCGCGTCGTTCGGCCAACGGCGGCAGGCGCAGCTCGATCAGGTTGAGTCGGTAATAGAGATCTTCCCGAAATCGACCATCGCGAATCATCGACGGCAGGTCTGCATTGGTCGCCGAAATCACCCGCACTTTCACCTTTCGCGTCTTGTTAGAGCCCAGTCGCTCGAACTGGCCGGTCTCGATCACGCGGAGCAATTTCATCTGCCCGGCCAACGGCAGGTTGCCGATCTCATCGAGAAACAAGGTGCCGCCATCGGCTGCTTCGAACCGACCCTCACGAGCCTTGTTCGAAGCGCCGGTATAAGCGCCAGGTTCCGCGCCAAACAATTCGGCCTCGATCAATTCCGATGGCAAGGCACCGCAATTGACGGTAACGAATGGGCCGGCTTTTACCGATGAATTGGCCTGGATGATTTCGGCGACGCGTTCCTTGCCAGCACCATTGGGGCCAGTGATCAGAACTGGCACATCGGCGCGCGCAACCTGGCAGGCGAGTTCGATCAGCCGCTCCATTGCGGTCGACGCGAACACGATGCCACGCAGGTCGAAGCGTTGTTCCAGTTGCTGGCGACGACGCTGGCGCTCACCGCGATAGCACGACACTTCACGCGTTGCCTGCGAGAGTTCAAGAAGGTTCTCGACGGTGGCAACCAGCTTGTTGTCATCCCAAGGTTTGCCAACGTAATCAGCAGCACCGGACTTGACCAGCTCAACGGCGGTTTCCAGATGCGTCCATGCCGTCAGCAGGATGATCGGCAAATCAGGATGCGCCTCGCGCATCTCGCGAAACAGAGCAATGCCTTCCTGACCCGACGTGGTGTCGGCACTGAAGTTCATGTCCTGCACGACCAGATCGATGGACTCACGCGCGAGCAGGTCCAGACCTTGTTGCGGCGTCGCCGCTGTCAGCGTGCGGATCTCGTGCAGGCCGAGCAACAGCTCCAGCGCTGTCGTCACGGCCGGGTTGTCATCGATAACCAGGACGGAGCGCATCAGTTTGGTTTCGTCGTGGTGTCGCGGCATGCCTGCTTGGATGCAGGCATGCCGCGAGCGGTTGCGTTGGACGTAGATTTCATCTGCACGATCATCGCGCAATCAGACACTGCGCGTCGCCACCGCAGGCGGTACGCGCGACGCGCGCAACGCTGGTCCAAGCACGGCGACTTGTCCCAGCAGCCACAAAACCACGAAGCCGACCGGCACGTAGAACCACGGCAATCGGGGCGACTGGAAATTCTGCATCAGCCACAGGCTGAGTGCGTAGGCGAGGATACCGCCGACGATCAAACCCAGCGTAGTGATGACGAAATTCTCGGTCTGGAAGTAACGCAGGATGTCGCGACGTGTTGCACCGAGCGCACGCCGCGTGCCGATCTGCTTGGTCCGCTGCGCGACCCAGAAGCTGGCCATGCCGACGATTCCCAGCGCGGTGATCGCGAGCAGTAGCGTTATCACCGTGATCAGGATGATCGCCATCGCCCGGTCGCCGGAGTAGGCTTCCTTGCGGGTTTCCTCGACGGTCTTCGCCGTGCCCACGATGCGACTGTCATTACTCGCGATCAAGGCATCCGACACAGTCTTCATGATTTCATCGCGGCGGCCGGGTTCTGCGCGAACCATGTAGCGGGTAGAGTTGCCATAGGGCATGCGGAACGGAATCAGGCTGCTGAACTCGATGTTCTCGGCGTCCACCCAAGGTTGCTGCAGGCGCGTAACGATGCCGACGATCGTGGTTGGCGGCGACTCATCGTCGAGGTAGACCTGTTTGCCCACAGCGTCGCCATCAGGAAAAAGCTTCAGGCCAAGCGCTTCCGTCATGATGACCTGCGCCGCCTCGAGTTTGTCGCCAAAGTCTGCCGACGAGATTTCGCCTTCCTCGAAATTGCGACCGGCGACAAGGTTCAGTTGTAAGGTGTCAAGTCCATTCTGATCAATGAAATAGAACGCAGTATTGGCAGTCGCCGTCTTCTGGTTCGGTTGCAACTGGACGCCACTGGACCAGCCACCGTTACTCATCGGCGTGGAGTTGATCGACGTCATGGACGCTACGCCCGGAAGTTGACGAATCACATCAAGGTCGGTTTTTTCGGTAAGGAACGCATCGAAGCCCTGACCAAATCCACTGCTGGATATGACGAACGTGTCGGCTTCGTTCATGCCACTGGGGCGCTGCATGCGCTCCAGGCGCTGTCCGATGATGAACAGCGAGTTGGTGACGATCGCCAGCGTGAGCGCCACCTGCAGGCCGATCAGGATCATCGACACCTTGCTGCGCATCAGGGCGGAAAGAATGGGACGGATTTCCATGATTCGCTCCGATCAGATCTTGAGTTGGGCAGCGGGCTGCACGCGGCAGGCACGCCAAGTGGGGTAGAGGCCAGCGAGCAAGGCGGCAACGATGGCCAGCAGCACGGTCATCCCGATCATCGACCAGTCCAGCGTTGCGACCGTTTTCAGGCCTGGATACAGCGCGCGGACGCCGACCAGGCCCAGCCAGGTCAGCAGCAGTCCGATCAGGCCACCCGTTGCGCCAACCACGCCCGACTCGATCAGGAACTGCCGGAACACATCGTTGCGACTCGCTCCCAGTGCACGACGCAGGCCGACTTCACCGGACTTGCGGCTGAACTTGGCCAGCAGCAATCCCACCGTGTTGACCAGGCAGACAATCAGGAAGGCGAAGGCCAAGCCGACCTGTACCTTGACGTCGTTGGACACTACTTTTTGGTTGGCCATCCATTCGTTGACATCGGGCAGGCGATTGTTGAGCGGGCGCGCAAATCGCCCGATCTTTTTCTGTTCGTTGGCATAGGCGTCGAGAAAACTGTGGTATTCGGCCAGTCGCGCTGGAGAATCCAGCTGCACCCAGAACTGCATCCAGACGCACTCGGAATCGAGGTAGGCGGCCCAGCCTGCGCCGGACGATTTCCAGCACTGGTTGTTGCCACTGGCCCGCGCGTGGAGGTCGATGGCAGTCGTAAACGGCATGAACCATTCCTCGGGCTCGCGAAACGCGCCATTGGTGAGGTCGTAGTAGGTAAAGCGCAACGGCCACTTGTCGAGCACGCCGACCACCTTGTAGTCGTTGCCATCCATTCGAATGCTTTTGCCAACACTGTTTTCGCCACCGAACAGTTTCTCGTTGGACGCCTGGGTCAGCACAACTACGCGCGTGTGTTGGGTGTCTTCGGCCTTGCCCCAGGCCTGACCGTATTTGAACGGCGGCTCGAACATGCCGAAGAAGTCGGCGTAGGTAACCCGCCCCAATGAGCGGTACGGTTTGATCTCGGGATTGGCTGGTTGCACCGGCAGCGACAGCTTATACATCGCCGCTTGCTTGTCGGCCCTGCCGGCTGCCATCAGCGCAACGGCGTCGCGATAGGTAACCTGGTCTGGCGGGCTGCCGTCATCGTTGTAGGGCTCATCCGGGCTCCAGCTGTCGAGCTGCACGTAATGCAGCTTCTCGCTTTTCCACGGGATCGGATCGCTACCCATCAAATGGAACACGGTCAGCGTGGTCATGCTGGCACCGATGCCCAGCGCGATGCCGAGCACCATCAGCGCGGTGAGAATGGGATTGCGCTTCAAGCTGCGCATGCCGAGTTGCAGGTAGTAATTGAACATGGGCTTCTCCGGTCGCCATTGACTACGCGATTGCTGCAACACCGGTGGGAGGCGTGGCGAGGCTCACTTCACCATCGAAATCGGTGACCTGCCCATCGATTACGTGCACGTTGCGATGTGCGCGAGCGGCGAGTTCCGCGTCGTGGGTCACCATGACGATGGTGGTGCCTTGCTGGTTGATCTCTTCCATCAGCTCTAACACGCTGCGCGCCATCAAACTATCGAGGTTGCCGGTCGGCTCGTCGGCGAGCAGCACCTTCGGCGAACCGGCCAACGCGCGCGCAATCGCGACACGCTGTTGCTGGCCGCCAGACAGTTCCGACGGGTAATGCTTCATGCGTGAGGCAAGGCCGACCCGCGACAGCGATTCGTCGATGCGCCGCTTGCGCTCGGCGCTGTCGAAGCCGCGATAGCGCAACGGCACATCAACGTTGTCGAAAAGATTCAAGTCCGGAATCAGGTTGAAGCCCTGGAAGATGAAGCCGAGTTTCTCGTTGCGTAGTTTCGAGCGACCGTTGTCGTCGAGACCTTTCACGTCGACACCATCCAGCGTGAATTCGCCGGACGTGAATTCCTCCAGCAATCCAGCGATGTTGAGAAAGGTGGTTTTGCCCGAACCTGACGGCCCGGTGACGGCGACAAACTCGCCTTCGCGCACGTGGATCGAGAAGTCACGCAGGGCGTGCGTCTCGATCAAATGGGTGCGGTAAACCTTTTGCAAATGGGTCATCTTCAACATGAGGAAACCTCGCGGAACGAATGAGTGATGTGTAGGGGGAATTCAGCGCGACAGCGACACGCGCTGCGCACCTTTGAAAACACTGGTATCGGAGATCACCAGCCGGTCGCCTTCCTTGACGCCGCTGACAATTTCGACAGACGAAAGGCTGGTCGCGCCGACTTCGATCGGCGTGCGTTCGGCGACATCGCCGACCACCACATAACCGATGCGGCCAGCGCCGGCATCAACGAAAGCGCCGCGCTCAACCAGCAGCACATCGGCTTTGGATTCCATCAAGATGCGCGTGGTCAGCCGCTGGTTCTGGCGTAAGCCCTGCGGCTTTTCGCCGGTGAAGCGAACCCGTCCGGTGACTTGGCCTTCAACAATCGAGGGCGATATCGCACTGATCTCGCCCGGATAGGTATTAACTCCGTCGCGAATTTCCGCCGCCATTCCGATGCCCAGATCCTGCGCGGAAACTTCCGGAACTTTTATTTCCAGTTCCAGTGCAGACAGATCAACCACGCTCAGGATGGGCGCATTGGCCGGCACGTTGGCACTGGTCTGCACGATCAACTGGCCAACCTGTCCGTCAACCGGCGAGCGCACCTTGAGTCCATCAACCTGCCGCTTCAGATCGGCGACCAAAAACGTCTGGCGATCGAGCGCAAGTCGCCTGGTCTTGACGTCGAACGCAGACGTATCAACATCCAGCCGAATGTCGGCTTTGGCATTGGCGACGGTGATGTCGGCCTTGGTCAGCGCATCTTTCGCGCGCAGCACATCAAGCTCGGGAATGGCGCCAGCCGTGAATGCGCGATCGTTGCGTTCGAGTTCGCGCGCGGCCGTTTGCCGATCCACCTCGGCCTGGTCAAGCAACTTCTTCGACGCCAATGCCTGCTTGCGATGGTCAAGGCCGGCGCGTTCGACATCGATGGTCAGGCTTTGCAGCGTGGCGTCTTCCTGTTGCAACTTGTTGGTAAGTTCCGGGCTTTCGATCTCGGCCAGCACCTGATCCTTCGCCACCTTGTCGCCTGCGTTGATCTTCAAGGTGACGATGCCAGGGTTGGGTGCATACAAAGTCGGGCTGACCGCCGCGACGACCTGCCCCTGCACCGACACATCGCGTACCAACGTGCCGCGCTTGACCTCGCCGATGCGCAATTGGCTGAGGCTGGCGGCGGCATCGGACGACATCAATCGCATCACCGTCGGTGCCAGCAAGGCGACACCGATCACGGCGGCGACGGCAATGCCGATCAACACCAACGTGCGCTTCCGCGTCGACGGTGCGCTGACCGCCCTGTCCTGGGCTGAGGTGTCGCGAATCATGATATTTCCGCCGAATGTGTGTGCATGTCGCCGGATGGTTTGCAACACCCGTGCCAGCTCTCAAGACGCTGATTTAGATCGTTTTATTGCGCCGCATTTAGTCGGATCGGTTGTCCGATCAGTCGCGCGGACACCCTCGGACAACGCGAGAGCGATGCAGCAGCATCACTCAGGTTCGCGAGCCAGGTGACCGGTTTTCACGTAGATCGTGCAGCCGTCGGTCGAGAAGGGCATGTGTTCGCAAAGGTGCGGATTACGCAACCAGCTACCGGCCGGATAGTCGCCGTGTTCGTCCTGGAACGTGCCATCGATCACGAAAATTTCCTCGCCGCCCCAGTGGCGATGACGATTGAAGCGCGTACCCGCTGCCCACTTCTCCAGCGCAGCATTTTCGGTGCCGTATTGGTCCAGCCGAATCACTTTAAGGCCTGGCACCATGCCTTGATGCCAAGCAGCGCGGTGCGTGTCGATCATCACGCGTTGCGTATCGGCCGGGTCGAACTGGTGAAGTTTCACCAACATGGTGCATCCGGGCTCGCTGAGTGGCGCGTGTGCACTGCCGATCGGATTGCGTACGTAGCTGCCGGCGGGGTAATCGGCGTCGGCGTCGGAAAACACGCTGTCAAGAACGAACAATTCCTCACCGCCACTATGCGCGTGTTCGCTGAAGCGCGAGTTTGGCGCGTAGCGAACGATCGACGTGGCGCGAGCGACCTATCGCCGATTCAATCCAGCATCTGCCGCTCGACGCCAAACATCGGTGAGAGCGTTCACGGAACGTCGCCCGGGCGCACGACCGCTCGACGATCCAGGTCAGGATTGATTCGCAGCTCGTTCCCGGCGATATCTTTGAATGCGTGCGGGGTATTCATCGGGCAAACATACCTTCCTGCTGGTCGCGTGTCAGTTTCGTCCTGGCGTCGAGGACGCACGAATTGCGCAGTCCGACTACCCTGTCCGCGACCGTTTTGCACGGTCGTGCATCCTGATAAGCCATGACCACGAGTTCGTTCCAGATCGACCTGCCCGAGACGACCTTGGCACGCGCCCGTCGCGGCGAGCCGGCAGCACTGGAAGCGATCTATCGCAGCTTCGAGCGGCCCGCGTACACGCTTGCTCTGCGCATGACCGCGCATCGCGAGGATGCACGCGAAGTGGTTCACGACGCGATGCTGCATATGTTCCAGCGCATCGGCCAGTTTCGCGGCGAGTCACCGTTCTGGGGCTGGTTGCGCCAGATCGTCGTCAACCAGGCGCTGATGCGCTTGCGCCGCGATCGAAGCCAGATGCTGGAGAGCTACGACGAAACTTCGCCAGGCGATCAATTTGATAGTGAAGCGGTGGCGAGGAACCACGTCGCCGACGCGTCGCTCGAACGCGCTATTCAGGCGTTGCCGGTCGTCACTCGCAGCGTGATCTGGCTCTACCACGTCGAGGGCTACACGCATGTCGAGATTGCCGAGCTGACCGGCAACTCGATCAGCTTTTCCAAATCGCAACTGGCACGTGGAACGCAGCGCCTGCGTGCGCTGCTCGAAGACACCACGGAGGCCGCCCATGGCTGACACCGATACCCGCTTTCTGAATGACGCTGACCTGGGGGCGCGACTGCGCGGCCTGCTGCTGCACGAACCCGCCACCGACTTGTGGGGCGAAATTTCGTCGAACTTGCCTTCATCCGTGGCAAGTGCAACGCGACATCGGCGCCGGCATCCGTTTGTCGCAGTGGCACTCGCCGCCGGCCTCGCAATCACCGCACTGCTGCCGTGGTCGAAGCACGATGCAACTTTACCGATTCCAATCGAAGCGCCGGCATTGTCAGCGCACGCGAGTGCTGATCTGGACTGGCTACTCGCACGTTCCGGCCAACTCGAAGCATGGCTGGGCGACTTGCCGACGGCGCCATCCGGCAATGGTCGCGACCTGATGGCGACGGTCGAGGTGGAAGACCTGATCGCGCTCGTTGACCTGCAACTGGAAGCTTCACGCGACACCAGCGAAGCCTTGCCGTTATGGCGACAGCGCGTCGCCTTGCTGGAAACACTCTCCGTATTGCGCAGCGCGCCTTACGGCGTCGCCGACGCGGTCGCCACGCCAGCGGACAACGGGTTGGACCTGCATCGTCTTTGACCCTCACCTAGGAGAACTGCTGTGAAGAACATCATGTTGTTGTTGCTACTCGGAGCAAGTCCGCTGATCTTGAGTGCCCAGTCGCCAACGCCGGCAAAAGCGCCGCCCGCAGATTCGACCAGCGCCGAGAATGCCGCCGCGCATGCCGAAATGGCCGACCTGCAAAAGCAGCTGGGCGAGCTTTCCAAACGAATGGCGGAAGTGTCGATGAAGATGGGTGGGCACGGACCCAAGGTCACTGCGTTGCGCTACCTGGCCTCGCCGAACAAGGCGCTGGTGGGACTGCTGCTGGCCGACTCACATCAGGGTGTTCGCGTTGGCGGCGTCACGCCGGATGGCCCGGCCGCGCAGGCGGGCATGAAGAGTGGCGACATCATCACCCGCGTTGGTGGCAAGGACATGGCGACCGGCGATGCGGCTAAGGCGCTGGAACAGACCCGCGACGCGCTCGCTGGACTGCAAGATGGTGAAAAGGTCGAAATCGGCTACACGCGCGACGGCAAGACGGCCAAGGCTAGCGTGACGGCGGCGCGTCGTGAGGCTGTCAACAGCTACCGGCTGCTTGCCGATGGCGAGGACATCGATATCGACGGAATGGACGGCAACGTCAAGATGATCATCAAGCACGTCGATGACGGAGACGCGAAGGGCATGGAAGATGAAGAGATGAAGGGCCATGTCGTCCACACGATGCGCGAACGCGCGTTTGGCGACGCCGGGCGCAGCCGCGTGGAGATCCATCGCTCCATGGGCGGCATGCCATGGTGGGGCATCAACCTGGCCGAACTCAATCCAGACCTCGGTCGCTATTTCGGCACCGACCAAGGCGTGTTGGTGCTGTCCACCGACGGCGATGCACTCGCTGGCGTCAAGGCCGGCGACGTGATCCAGCAGGTCGCAGGTAGCAAGGTAAGCCGTCCCGAGGAAGCCTTGCGACGCCTGCGCGACCAACCCGCCGACAGCCAGGTCGCGATGCAGGTGTTGCGCGAGCGCAGGCCTGTGACGTTGAGCGTTCGCGTGCCGGAAAACAAATCGCTGTTCGACATGATGCCTCCACCGGAACCACCGCAGCCTCCAACCCCAGCACCTCTGCCACCGAAGGCACCGTCGGCAGCGGTGCCGCCAAGTTCGGCAATTCCGGCGCGAGCGCCGCAACCACCGCCCGCTCCCGCGGTGCCACCAGCATCCGTGGCACAAACTTGATTCACCAGCGCCGATCGGGAACGGCCACGCGCAGCCAGTGGCTGTTGCCGTTGCCCGATCAGGCCATCTCGCGCTCGCCGGCGACACGGCTGCGTGCTGCCAGCGCGTCTTCGACGACCGACCAATCGGCATCCGCGCGATGTGCGTTCTCGCTGAGCGCACGTCGCCAGATGCGACCGCCCGGCATGCCTTGATACA
>JAYTAY010000013.1:0-2337 GCA_043737255.1 Luteimonas sp. | reverse complement strand
GGAAACCTATGCGGGCTGAGGACGCGGTTTCCAAGCCCGTGCGAGACCCTCAAAACCGAAGCTGGCTGCCCACGGATTGTCAGAGGGGCTTCAGCACTGACGTTTGCAGTCTCCCGGCGTCGGGGCCGAAGCCCCTCCCACAATGCACCCCGAAGATTTCAAGCGGGCGCATCGAGGGCGGCGCCGAGCACATCGGCCGCCGCCTGCACCACGGGGATTACCCGGTCGTAGGCCATCCGGGTCGGGCCGATGACGCCGAGCACGCCCAATACCCGCCCGCCCGCGGTGTAGGGCGCGGTGACCAGCGACATGCTCTCCAGCGGCGCGAGGCCGGTTTCCTCGCCGATGAAGATGCGCACGCCCTGCGCGTGGATGGTGCGCTCAAGCAGTTGCAGGATCTCGCGCTTGCGGGCAAAGGCCTCGAACAATTCGCGCAACCGATCCACATCCGACAGTTCCTGCACGCCCATCAGTCGGGTCTGGCCGGCCAGCAGCATGTCGTCGTCGATGGGCAACGGCGTCAGCGCCTGTTCGGCCAATTCAACGGTCTGGGCCAGCAACACCTCCATCTCGCTGCGCGCGAATTTCAGTTCGTGCACCAGCGTGGCGCGGATGTTCGCCAACGGGATGCCGGCGAAATGGGCGTTGAGGTAATTGGCGACGCGTTCCAGTTCGCCGGGCTCGTAGGCGCGACGGACTTGCAGGATTCGGTTCTGCACGTCGTTGTCGGCAAACACCAGGATGGCCATCACCCGGTTGGGATCCAGCGGCACGAAGTCGATGTGCTTGAACGCAAATTGCTCGCGCCGCGGCACGCTGACCACGCCCACGAAATGGGTCATCGCCGACAACAATTCAGAGGCGCTGCCCAGCAGTTGCTGCGTGCCCGACCCGGCCGGCAGTTCGTTGCGCAGCCGCGTGACCTCGCTCTCGGCCAGCGGTTTGACCTGCAGCAAGGTGTCGACAAAGACGCGGTAGCCCTGCGCCGTCGGTATCCGCCCTGCCGACGTATGCGGCGCGCTGAGCAGGCCGATGTCCTCCAGGTCGCCGAGGATGTTGCGGATGGTCGCTGCACTGACGTCCAGCCCTGCATGCCGCGCCAGCGTCTGCGACCCGACAGGTTCGCCATCGCGGATGTAACGCGCGATCAACGTGCGCAGCAGCTGACGCGCGCGTGGGTCGAGGGGTTTGTCGTCGGCATGACGGAGGCGGTTCATGGGTATCGATATAGACGCGGTTGCAATTGGGTGCAAGCATCATCGGCGGAGACCCGACGGTCGGCGGTTCATGGTTTGTCCTTCGGCAGGCTCAGACGAGCGCTTTGGGATGACTGGAAGCAAAGTCTGCAGACCCGGAGGGCGGCGTGCATGGATGCACACCGTTTTTCGACCGAGCCATGGATGGCGAGTCGAAAAATCCTCTCAGCAATGCAACCACTCTGACGCTCTGATCGGGGAAAGCTCTTTTCTTTGGTTCCGTTTCTTTGACTCGCGCCAAGCGCTCGCCCTTCGGCCCAGCTTCGCTGTTCGCGTGCTACGCACGCAGTGGGCTCATCAAAAGAAATGAACTCGCGCGTAGCGCGAAGGCTCTTCAACAGCGAAGCTGGTCAAACTTTCCAACAGCGACGTTGATCAAGCTTTCAAAAAAGAAGCCCTTCAAACCACCATCACCGCTTGGCCGCGCGCCTCCTACCCTTCACAATCTCCGCCACATGCTCACCCACCTCGCCATCAAGGATTTCGCTGTTGTCCGCACCGCCGAACTCGATTTCGGCCCCGGACTGACCGTAATTTCCGGCGAAACCGGTGCCGGCAAGTCGTTGCTGGTGGATGCGCTCGGCTTCCTCTCGGGTTTGCGTGCCGATAGCGGCGTCGTGCGTCACGGCGCCGAACGCGCCGAGCTGAACGCGCAGTTCGTGCTTGCAGACGCCTCGGCAGCACTCGCGTGGTTGCGCGGACAGGAACTCGACGATCGCGACGAATGCCAACTTCGCCGCACCCTGCGCGCGGACGGCGGATCAAAGGCCTGGATCAACGGCCGGCCCGTGACGTTGTCGCAATTGACCGAACTGGCGGGGTTGCTGGTGGAAATCCACGGCCAGCACCAACACCAGGCTTTGCTTTCAAGGCCAGCGCAGCTTGCTCTGCTGGATGCCTACGGCCGGCACGACGTGTTGCTCGACGCGGTGCGCGGCAGCGCGTCGCAATGGAAGGCCCTGCTGCACGAACGCGAGTTGCTGACCAGACAAGGCGACGTGTCCGAACGCATCGCGTTGCTGGAACACCAATTCGAAGAGCTCCAGCGCGAAACCCTGGAACCGGCCGCAATCGCCGAAGT
>JAYTAY010000012.1:0-2337 GCA_043737255.1 Luteimonas sp. | reverse complement strand
CCGCTAACGCGCCGCGCGATGGATCGCGTGGCTTCGGCTGCGGCAAAAGATGTGCCTTCAGCCGAACCCGGCCAGTGCTTGCGCAGTCGTGCGGCTTCACCGCACGACCGACAGGCCATCGGGCCGCATCTTTGGGCCACGTTTCTGTGCGAACAGAAAGGTGGCTCGCGCGCCGGCAGGCGCGAGAAACGCTCGACCAGTCTGGCTACGGACAACAGTAACGCCAACAGCAAGATCAAAATGGGTCCCCGCTTTCGCGGGGATGACGAACTGAGAGGAAGACACCAGCGCAACAGCGCAAAAGGAAAGCGGTGTGTTTTCCCGAGAGACAACCCTAGAGTGATTGCCCCGGCTGCCAACCGCGATCGCGCAGGCGATCGAGTTTTTCGCGAACGACGCGGCGGGCAGCAGTGGCGTGAATGGGCAGGACCAGCACGTCGCCGGGCTGCGCCCATTTAAGCAGGTCGATGACGCCGTTGGTTTCGTCGCTGTGAAAGATCAGCGCGTCATCGGCAACGCCGCCTTCAATCAGTGAAGTGCGCAGAATGGCGGCGACTTCCCCTGAGGTTCGGCCACGTTCCATGCCGAGCATGTCTTTCAGGATCACGCGGGCGGGCTTGTAGCGTGCAGCGACGCGACCCAGTTCGAGGATGTCTTTGTTTTCGCGATTGCCGGCCTGGCCGAGGACCAGGCCGAGCCTACCATCGCCTTGGCGAGCGGTGGCGACGTCGAGCAGGCTGGCCAAGCCGTCCGGGTTGTGGGCGTAGTCGACCCAAACCGAAACACCGCCGAGCGACCAACGTTCGAGACGGCCGGGGTTATCGTCGTTGTCGCTGCCAAAGCGGTGCAGAACGGCACGAATCGCGTCGAGTGACACGCCGAGAGCGGTAGCGGCCAGCGCCGCACCGGCAAGATTGGCGATGTTGTAGCGTGCGCTGCCATCGACGCTGAGCGGCATCGCGGCGACTTCGCCAAGATCGTGGCGCGCGCCATCGACGCTCAACCATAGATGGCCTTCGACCATTGCGCAGGTGCTGCCTCCTGCCTCGCGATGGGAAGACAGCAAGGCATCGTTGTCGTCGAGCGAGAACCAGCCGATGCGGCCGCGCGTGGTCGCCGGACCAAGCTTGCGCAACAGCGCGTCATCTGCGTTGAGAACCAGCAGGCCATCGGGATCGACCGACCGGGCCACAGTGAGCTTCGCCGCAGCAAGGTCGGCGAGTTCGTGGATGCCATATTCCCCGTAGTGATCGGCGCTGACATTGCTGACCAGTGCGACATCAGCGCGTGCGACGGCAAGGCCACGTCGCAACAATCCGCCGCGCGCGGTTTCAAGAATGGCGGTTTCGATGCCGGGCTGACGCAACACAGTGCGCGCGCCAACTGGACCGGAAAAATCACCGGAATCAATTGCGACGCCATCGACAAACAAGCCATCGGTGCAGCTGTGCGCGACGCTGCGCCCGTTCTGCTTCGCCATCGCCGCCAGCAGGCGAACGGAAGTTGTCTTGCCGTTGGAACCGGTAACGATGGCGAGCGGAATCGCGTGCAATTCCGACCAAGGCACGTCATCTACAGCCGGCAGTGCTTCAAGCGGCCAACTTTTTGCGCCGGTTCCTGCGCCTAGCGTCAGTACGTCTTCGCCGGGCAACGCGGGCAACTTTCTTGCGTGCGCGGCAGCGATCAAGTCGGCCAGTTGCGGATCGGCTTCGTCGGCAGCCAGAGCGCGCAATATGTGCTTCGCGAGCTGGTCATCCCAACACGCGGCGTGACCGGGAGCGAACCGGATGTTACCTAGCGAATCAGCACCTACTAGCGTAGATAACAACGCCCACTCGTTGACCTCGGTCGCAGCGAGCAACTGATCCAGGGGCGCGGCAAACGCGAGCGTTGCGCCGCTGGCGTGAATGCGCGTGTGGATCGGTCCGTCCGGCCAGGCTAGCCATACACGAGCGGTCGTGATGCGCGTACGCCAACGCTCGATGAAGTCTTCATCGACGTCGATGCCCACCGTTTCCAGCGCGGCACCGGACTCGGCGAAGTAGACGTTGCTGCCGGTCAGCCGACGCGAGTCATCGAACGGCTCAGTCATGGCACTCAGTCATCGCTCTCGCGCGCCATCACCAGACCACGTTCATCGCGAATCACTCCTTCCATCGCCGCCATGATTCCTTCCTCCACACCGCGATCAGCCGGCGTCTGCTCCACCGCCGGAGTCGGCATGGCGGTTGGTTCAGCGCTGCCATCCGGACGGAATTTGATGATCTGTTTCCACGACCGCACCAACGCGTCGGCGAAGATCAACAACAAGTCGCCAGGCTGGCCCATGCGCAGCGC
>JAYTAY010000011.1:0-2347 GCA_043737255.1 Luteimonas sp. | reverse complement strand
ACGGCAAGGTGCACGTCGGCTCGCGCGCGGGGGCGGTCGGCCCAATGCAGTTCATGCCGGCAACGGGCCGACGTTTCGGACTGGGTCCGGATGGCACCGGTTTCGACACCCGCTACGATCCGCGCGCATCCGCCGATGCAGCCGCGAGCTATCTCAATGAACGCTTCGCCGAACTCGGCAACAACATCGAGATGTCGCTAGCCGCGTACAACGGCGGTGAGGGCAGGGCCGCGCGCGTTTATCGCGACACTGGCGGCCGTAATTTCTGGGATGCCGACGTCTACAACCAGTTCCCGCCGGAGACAAAGGACTACGTACCGATGGTGATTGCCGCGGCATGGCTGTACCTGCATCCGAAGGAATACGGCCTGACCTTCCCCAAAGTGGACAATCGTCCCGCGACGCTGAAGCTGTCGCGCTCGGCATCGATCTATGAGTTGACCATCTGCCTCGGCAACGGCGGTACCCGCGACGGTTACATGCGCGTGCTGCGCAACCTCAATCCGCGTTACGAGGCCGAGAGCTGGATTCCTGCTGGCTCGACATTGAATGTCACCAGCAAGATGGTCGGGCTGTACAACCGGCATTGCATCCAGGGACCGCGCGCGGCGCTCGCTAAACAGCTGGTGATGAGCGATGCGAATTCGGCGATCGTGCGGACGGGTCCGCTGGAAATGCTGGAACCCCCGTCGTCGACTTTCACGCCAGTTGCGGGTTCGTTGCCGACAACGGTCGCGACGGGTATTCCGGTAAAATCTAAAACGCCTGCCTACCATCGGGTCGAACGCGGCGACACATTGGTGTCGATCGCGCAGAAGTATCAGTGCGACACCGGCGTGTTGGCGAAGGCGAACGACCTCAAGGCACCGCGTTATGCATTGCGGTCTGAGCAGCGGTTGAAGTTGCAAGGGTGTCGGGAATAACCAGGCCGGTAGCCCGGATAAGGCAGCAGGCCGCATCCGGGGTTCTTCGACAAGACTCAGCGTGCTTCGCTTACCCGGGCTACAAACGTGACCAAAATACGCGGGGTTGATGAAGCCAAGCCAGCCTAGGAAATGCGAGTCGCCAATTTTTCGCCAAGCTTGACGGACGATTCTGCGGACAGACTCGTTGACAGTTCCGCTACGCCCTTCGGCAACAACACGATCACCGTAGATCCGTAGTTGAATCGCGCCATTTCGTCGAAGCGTTCGAGCGTAATGTCCGCGCCGCGGAAATCCTTGACCGTGATCGGGCCGCCATACGGTGGGATTTCAATTCCGCTCCACACCGTTTCCACGCCTGACACCAGCAACGCGCCGACCATCACCATCGCCATCGGGCCGAAGTCCGTGTCGAAATGACACACCAGGCGCTCATTGCGCGCGAACAGGGCCGACACCGCGCCGACGGCATCGGGCCCGACGCTGAACAATCGGCCAGGAACATGCACCGTTTCGCGCAAGGTGCCGGTCCATGGCATGTGCACGCGGTGATAGTCCTTCGGTGACAAATACACCGTTGCAAACACGCCGCCGTCGAAGGCGCGCGCTGCCGTTTCGTCGCCGAGCAGATCCGCCGTCGTGAAGCCGCGGCCCTTGGCCTGGAAAATATGCCCGGCGTCCTCGTGCTGCACGCCTTCATCGGCATGGCCGATGTGGCCGCATTCGCTGATCCGGCCGTCCGCCGGCATCAGCAGTGCGCGTGGATCGGGATCAGGCATGCGTGCGCCGGGTTTCAGTGCGCGGGTGAAGAAGGCGTTGAAGGTGGGATAGGCGTTGCCATCCGGTTCCGCGGCTTCCGACAGGTTCACGCCGAACTTGCGCGTGACCGTGTCGATCAGCCATTGCTTGAGTGCAGTGTTTTGCGAATAGGCCAGCGCGCGTGCGATCGATGACAGCAGGCGGTGGGGGAGGATGTAGGTGAGGGTGGTAAGTAGGCTCATGAGTCGGCTCGATGGTTTTGCTTCCTTCTCCCCTCGGGAGAAGGTGCCCGAAGGGCGGATGAGGGCAGGAGGGTCACTCGCCATGGACGGTGCAGTGTGATCGGAGAGTCTCCACCCTCACACCCCAAGGGTGCTTCCTTCGGGGCGTCTATCGCTGTCGCGACATCTTCTCCCGATGGGAGAAGAACGCAGGCACTGACGCGTCTTGGTGCATCACTGCACTGAAGTCAACGCCATCAAATCGGCCGCAATCGCCTTTGGCAGCAATGGCGGCGTGATCACACCCGCCATGCGGCCTTGTGGATCAAGTACTGCCAGTGATGCGGTGTGATCTACGCTGTACTGATCCGCGGGCGCGCCAGCTTCGGGTGGCATCTTCACGAACACCAGCGACATCGACTTCGCAAAGGTTTCCAGCGCCGG
>JAYTAY010000010.1:0-2351 GCA_043737255.1 Luteimonas sp. | reverse complement strand
AGCGCCCCATGGGCGCGATGGCATCACCACGAAGGCTTCATCGCGCCCATGGGGCGCTCCTGCAAAACGGTGTTGCTGTCGTCAGTCGCCGACGATCGCGTGCGGAATGAACCGCGAACTGTCCTGGGTGATGCGGCTGTCGTCCTCGCGGATGCCCATGCCAGCCGGCTGGTCGGCGATCACCCAGCTGCCGATCAACGGGAAATTGCCATCGCAGTCGGGCAGCGGGTGATAGGCCTGCCGGATCAGCGGCGCATCGTGGTAAGGGCCGTCGCTACGCAAGCGTTTGCCGTCGGTGGTCACCAGCTCGATGTTGGCGCCCTCGCGCGAGAACAGCGGCTTGCGCACCCAGCCGGCGGGTAACGTTTCCTCCGGAGCCTCTTCGAAGAACGCCGGCAACAGGTTCGGGTGGCCTTGGTGCCGCTGCCACAACAACGGCAGCACGCCCTTGTTGCTGAGCACCGCCTTCCAGGCCGGTTCGATCAGCTGCATCTGCGAGGCCTGCAACTTGTCGCCATAGTCCTCGACGAACATCCACTCCAGCGGATACAGCTTGAACAAAGTGCGGATAACGCGGTCGTCCTCGTCGGTGAACCAGCCCTCGGCGCTGATGCCGATCCGCTCGATCGCCAGCTCATGCGTCTGGATGCCCGCCTGCTCGGCGCAGTCGCGCAGGTAGCGGATGGTGCCGCGATCCTCGGCCGACTGTTCCACCGCGGCGAAATGCACCGGCGTGGCGATGCGGCCGTCGCGCGCAAGCGACGCAAAGGTTTCGCACAGGTATTCCTGGATGCGGTTGTACTGATCGGCGCCGCGCGGCAGCGCGCCGCGCTCGATCCCCTGCTCCAGCCACAGCCACTGGAAATACGCGCTCTCGTACAGCGAGGTCGGCGTGTCGTAGTTGAACTCGTAGAGTTTGGCCGGCCCGTTGCCGTCGTAGGCCAGGTCCATGCGCCCGTACAGGTGCGGCTCCCGCGCGCGCCAGGACTCGCGGATCCAGTCCCAGTAACGCGGCGGGATCGCGAGTTGTTGCAGCAACGCCTCGGACGCCACCACTTCGTCGACCAGCGCCATCGCCATGTCGTGCAGTTGCTGGGTCGGCGCCTCGATGTCGTCCTCGATTTGCCGGAGGCCGAATGCGTAGTACGCCGACTCATCCCAGTACGGCGCGCCGTCGATGGTGTGGAAGTGGAAGCCGAGTGCTTCGGCCTGCACTCTCCAGTCTGGCCGAGGTTCGCTGGTGATGCGTTTCATGGAAGTCTCGAGTAGTCGCGTTGCAATCCCTCCCCTTCAAGGGGAGGGTTGGGTGGGGATGGTGTTGCTCGATGACGTGACTTTAGTTGCGAGGGACAGCTACACCATCCCCATTCCGGCCATTCCGGCCATTCCGGCCCTCAAGCGCAGCTTGAGGGCGTTCATCAGGCTGCGAGCCGGTGGCCTCGCAAACGGCCTTCTTCACCCCCTTGAAGGGGAAGGAGACAGGCCAGCACGCTGGCCGTTATTCGGGATGTCCGCACACGACTTTGCCGTTGACGCTCAACCGCCGTAGCCGCGGCTGCTGCCGAAACCGCCACGCGCGCTGGCGCTGGAACCGAATCCGGCGCGCGACACCGTCATCGCCCGCGCCGGCAATGTGGTGTTGCCGCGGCGGCCGGTGACCTGTCCCGGTGATTTGCTGACCAGGTCGCCGCCGGGCTTGAGGTAACCGCCGGAGCGGTAGTCGCGATACAGCGGCGATGCGCCTCCCACGCCGTAACCACCACCTCGCATCGTGCTGGCCAGCACGTAGCCCAGCAGGAACCCGCTCATCGGCGGGGCGTAGCTTTGCTGCTGGTTCTGGCCGGTGCTGCCTTCCAGTGGCGTGCAACCATCGAACTGGGCGCTGCAATCAGCCTGGTTCTCGAACCTCGGCGCCAACCGCTGGTGCTCTGCAAGCGCCGTGCGGTAGCCCGCTGTGCATTGTTCGACGGAGACTTCCTGCTGGATCTTGCAGTCCTCGACCGACGACAACACCTGACCGGTGGGTTCGCTCTCGCAGCCGGCCAACGCGATCGGTGCCGTCGCGATCATCAGCACCAGCTTGAGGTTCTGCGAGCGTTTCGTCCGCTTCTGGATCTGTGTCATGTCAGCACTCCTTACGGCGTCATCGCAGCGGCATTGATCAGGCCAACGCTGATCGAGACGCCCGCGGAGAGGATGCCCGCCGCCAGCACGTTGTCGGTGATCTGCTGCGACAACGTCGGCGACATCACGCGCGAGACCAGATAGGCGACGACCTGGACCAGCGTCGACACCGCGCCCCAGATCAGCGCATCCAGCAGGCTCACCGAGTTGGAGATCGCGGCTTCCAG
>JAYTAY010000009.1:0-2353 GCA_043737255.1 Luteimonas sp. | reverse complement strand
TCGAAGCTGCCGCGCTGCGCCTGCGCCCGATCCTGATGACCACCGGCGCGATGGTCTTCGGCTCACTGCCGTTGGCGATCGCCAGCGGCGCCGGCGCCGAAGCGCGCAACCAGATCGGCTGGGTCATCGTCGGCGGCATGTCGATCGGTACGCTGTTCACGCTGTTCGTGGTGCCGGTGATGTACCTGCTGATCGGCCGCGACCACAGCAAGCACGTGCAGAAGCTGGGGGAGCAACCGGCATCCATCCAACCCGCGTAAACGCGCGATACCAAAGTCAGACACGCGGACGGCCTGTGCCGCCACCGGGCCGTTGTCCATTTCCAGTGCGACAAGATCGTTTCTGGTCAATGTAGGAGCGCCCCTTGGGCGCGATGACGTTTTGCCGGTAAAGCCCATCGCGCACAGGGGGCGCTGCTACAAAAGTCACCAGTCTCAATGCGGCAAGATTTTTTACTTTGTGTGCATACAGTGCAACAAAAAACCCGGCAGCTTGCGCTGCCGGGTTTTTGTTATACGACTAAGGAAAGAGGCCACGTGGCCCAACCCCGGCCGGATCAAACCTGAAACTTACTTGGCGGCCTTGCCGGCAGCCTTGACGACCGTTTCAGCGTTGGTCTTGGCCTGCTCGGTGGCGGCTTCGAACTGACCCTTGGCGATCTGGCCAATGGCTTCGTTGGTCTTCAGCGTGCGGCCGTAGACTTCCTGACCGGTGCTGATGGCGCGCTCGACGTTCTCGCGGGCAATTTGCACGCCGTTGGGCCAAGCGGCCTTCAGGCCGTCAACATCACGCGCTTCGGCCACTTCGCCCCAGAAAGCCATCGTCGCGTTGACGCTGTTCTGGAAAGCGGCGATCTGCAGGCCGAACACCTTGCCGGCGTTGTCGAGGGCGAGACGGTTGATCTGGCCCGCAGTGTCGGCGAACTGGCGCGACGCAGCGGAGAACTGGTCATTGACTTGCTGGTACATGGATGACTCCTGCGGGTGGATCGGCGGAATGCCAATTTGTGCGATGCAGCATAACGCTGCTTTTGTTGCAATGCAACATCAAGTATTCGCCCAGCAGTACCTTGTTCAGCTATCCATATAAAACAATGAGTTGCGGCTAAATCAGCCTCTATATCGGCAACCCGATGTGCAGGTTTCATGGATCACCACCTCGCTCAGCAGCGGCAAACCGGGTTTGAGCCGTTGCCAGATCCAGATGGCAAGTTGCTCGCTGGTCGGATTGTCGAGGCCAGCGATCTCGTTGAGATAGTGATGATCCAGCTGCTCGTACAACGGCTGGAACGCCGCCTTGATGTCTGCAAAATCCATCACCCAGCCCGTGTCGGTGCCGGGTTCGCCGCTGACATGCAATTCAATGCGGAACGAGTGCCCATGCAACCGCGCGCACTTGTGCCCGTCCGGCACATGGGGCAACCGGTGTGCGGCTTCGATGGTGAAGACCTTGAAGATATCCATCGATCTATTTTCAGCTGCGGACGGCGCAACAGCAATCACATGTACCGGGCGGCGACTGGGAACAGCGTGTCAATGGCTGACCTTGGCGCGAGCCGGCGGCGCGAAACTGGTCCTGCGACGTTCGCGAATGCGCTCGTCGGACACCTGCCCTTCGACCAACTCGTATCCGAGAAGGGCGAACACGCGTTGTCCGACAAAGATCGGTCGTGCATTGCCATACCAGTCTACGCAACTGGCCTTGCAGCCATCGTCTGCACTGATCTTGTCGCTGCCATTGAGTTCGCCCATCCGCGTCAAACGCAAATCGCGGTTACGCAAATACAGCACGGACGCGGATTCATCGATGTAACGACTCATGTCGTTGCTGCGCGCCTTGCCGATGATCGGCAGGCCGACGATGCCCTGGTCGACCGTGTCCTGCCGATAGAAGAACCCGTGCGTGCGACTTTCACCCTGTGCCGCGTTGCGCTGGACAAACACCGTGGTCGGTTGCGCACGTTGACGCAGGTCGAGGCTGGTGAAATGCAGGTCGTCGCCGGAATTTCCTGCCAGCACGGCATTCGTGCCCATCGCTTCGATGCGTTCGACGCCATGACCCAGACGCAAGGTTTGCACAGCATCCGTGGTGGCATAGCGCAGGGCGTAGGCAGGGACAGAAGTGCGATCGGTACTTGCAGGTTGAGTCCAGCGGTCCGGCGCTGTTCCGTAGATCAACCAGTCGCCGACATAACGATTTTGAATGTCGTATCCGGAAACCTTCGGCAACATGCGGTAGTCGCTTGCCTTTGCCGTGGTGCTGCCGTCGCCGAACTCGCGAAGGTGCACGCGCATGAGTGCCATGTCGCCTTCCTTGCTCTCGGCCTTCCACATGCCTTCGCCATCGCTGTCGG
>JAYTAY010000008.1:0-5655 GCA_043737255.1 Luteimonas sp. | reverse complement strand
TCGTCTTTCTCGCCGCCGCCTTGTCGCCCATCAGGCGAATCTGGTCGGCCGTAGGCCCGATGAACGCGATCTTTGACGCCGCGCAGATCTCCGCGAACTCGGCGTTCTCGGCGAGGAACCCGTACCCCGGATGAATGGCGTCGGCGCCGGTGATCTCGGCGGCGGCGATGAGCCGCGGAATGTTGAGGTACGACTCGCGTGCTGGCGGCGGACCGATGCACACGTCGTCATCGGCGAAGCGGACGTGAAGGGACTCGCGATCGGCCGTCGAATACACGGCCACCGTCTCGACCCCCAGCTCGCGACAGGCGCGAATCACCCGGAGCGCGATCTCACCGCGATTGGCGATCAGGACTTTGGAGAGCATGGCCTAGCCGATCACGAACAGGGGTTCGTCGAATTCGACCGGGCGGCCATTCTCCACCAGGATCGCCTTGACCGTGCCGGCGTGTTCGGCCTCGATCTGGTTAAACATCTTCATCGCTTCGATGATGCCGATGGTTTCGCCGATCTTGACCTGCTGGCCGACCTTGAGGAACGGTGCCGCGCCGGGCGATGCCGACGAATAGTAGGTGCCAACCATCGGCGATTTGACGACCTGGCCCTCTGGCGCCGGCGGCGAACTTGGCGGCGGTTCCGTTGCTGCCGCGGCATCTGCGGCAGCAGAACGTTCCGCTGCCGGCGTCATCGGCGGTATCGCTGCGACCATCGTTGGGGCGCCGATCGAGAATCCTTTCGGGAAGCGCGACAGGCGGACGATTTCTTCGCCTTCCTTGATCTCAAGCTCGCTGAGGTTGGATTCCTCCAGCAGGTCGATGAGTTTCTTGATTTTGCGCAGGTCCATGGAACGTCCTGTTGGTCGCCGCCAGAGCAGCGCAAAGTGGAAAGGTTCTAGCGTGCAGCCGCGAGGCGACGCAGGATTGCTTGCAATGCCATGCTGTAGCTGTCGGCTCCGAAGCCAGTTACGACGCCGATGGCGAGATCGGAAAGATACGAATGGCGGCGAAATTCCTCGCGCGCATGCACGTTGCTGAGGTGCACCTCAACAAACGGAATCGCCACCGCGCTGAGCGCATCACGCAAAGCAATGCTGGTGTGGGTAAAGGCGCCGGGATTGATGATGATGTAGTCGATACGCTCGCCGCGCGCGGCGTGGATGCGGTCGATCAGGGCGTGCTCGGCGTTGGACTGGAAGCAATCGAGCGTCGCGCCTGCGGCTACTGCCAGGTCGCGCAGATCGCGTTCGATATCGTCCAGAGTTTCGCTGCCATAAACCTCAGGCTCGCGACTGCCGAGCAGATTGAGGTTGGGACCGTTGAGTACGAGTATCGCTGCCACCAGAGCCTCTCCGGCAGCGCCTGAAAACCCGGCGCCGCCTGAATCAAACAGGGACGGCAGTCTGCAATAGCGCTCCGATGATGTCCAGTTCGACGACGTTGGCGGATGTTTGAGGAGTTGCGAGCTGCTTCAAAGCCGTGGCCAACGCATTCCGCACCGAAACCCCGACGAAAACTGCCCGATTTTCCCCTGAAACGCCTGCACTTTCTGGTTTCTTGGCGCTGCGCGGTTATGCTTTGCAGCCGGGGGACCAGGCGCCCCAGCCACGATGGGAACGATGAATGCGCAGTTTCGTCTACAAGAGCGTCCGCAAGGCCGATACCTACCTGTACCTGCGCGACGAAGGCGATTTTGAGGCGATCCCCGCCGAACTACTGGAGAAGTTAGGCCCTCCCGTGTTCGTGATCGAATTGCTGCTGGACTCAAGCCGTCCATTGGCTCGAGAGGACGTCGAAGCCGTCATGCGCAACCTGACCGATCACGGTTACCACCTGCAACTGCCTCCGGCCGCCGCAGAATCCGACCGGCTTGCATGACTGCAACACTTGCGAACCCTCTGACTATCGCCGGCCTGGTCGTTCCGGGTTTGGTGGTGCAGGGACTGTGCATGTTTGGCCTGCTGTTGATCCAAACGCTTTTAGCGTGGGCGGTCGCGTCGAGCTTGCGACTGGGTGATGACCGTTCCCATCGCCTGCGCCGCCTCGCCAGCCATTTTATTGTTTCTGCTTTGTTGCTTGGGCTGGTTGCAGCCACCCTGACCTTGCCGCTCGATGCATTGCTGCGCGATCACTCGTTTAACGCCGCGCTGATTTTTTCGGCAGCCTTGCTGTTGCCGCTGCTGGTCTTGTCACGCACTTGGCTACTCTTTGCATTGCCGCTGATCGCCGACGACCAGGCGGCGCGACCGCGCGCCTTGCTGCGTGAGGCATGGCAGTTGAGCGGCGACGGCGAATTATTTTTCACCCACGGCTTGCCGGGAGCAATGGCGTCGCTTCTGGCGTCTGCCGGAATTCTGCTGCTGACATTTCGCCCGCAATTGTTTCCCATCGCAAACCTTGGTCTGGCTGCGCTGTTGTTGGTCGCGATCGTCATCCCATTCGCGCAACTGATGGTGCTGACCCGTGGCCGCCGACTGCTCGACTCCGCCGCTAAAGCGAAACACCAGCGTGTTCGATTCAGTGAATGGCATGCTGACGAACAAGGTAAGCGACGCCTGCCGAGCGGGCTGCGCAAGGCAGAACTGGATGCCAGCCTGCTTGATGCCTTGCGTGGTGGCGATGTCGCGCTCGCGTTCGAGGCGCTGGACCAAGGCGCTGATGCCAACGTAATACCCGAGTCGCAGCAACGCGATCATCGTGGCGCGCTGGCGCTGGCGGTCAGCCTGCCCGACTTGCGCGCACTGCGCGCGCTGATCGCCGCTGGTGCCGATGTCAACGGTTACAGCGGCAGCATCACACCCCTGCTGGCGGCAACACGCGACAGCTATGAAGGTCGCAGCGAAGCGGTGTTGACCTTGCTCGCAAATGGCGCCGATCCACGCCGAGCCGATGACGACGGCAACACCCCCCTGCATCACGCGGCGCGCTGCGTGGAGCCGACAGTCGCCGCGCAATTGCTGGATGCCGGTGCAGAAGTCGACGCCATCAACCACGACCGACACACGGCGCTCGGCGTCGCCTGCGCCAATTCGAACGAGCGCATGGTTGCCTTCCTGCTCGAACGCGGCGCGCAGGCGTGGCTGGAATCCGCGGAACCGCCGTTGTGCCTGGCGACAAGCATTGCCGAAGACGATCCCGGCGTGGTCAAGTTGTTGCTCAAACGCAAGGCACGCATTGAATCCACCGGCAGCGAGGGCCGCACCGCGTTGATTGGAGCGTGCGCCGCCGGTCACCACCGCATTGTCGATGCGCTGCTCGCGGGCGGCGCCGATGCCGATGCGGTCGCGACCAATGGCACAACGCCTCTGATGGCAGCCGCCGAAGTCGGCGCGGTGGACATCCTGCACGCGCTGATCAAGCGCAAGGCCGATGTCGACCGCGTCGATGGCGAAGGTCGAACCGCGCTTGCCCTCGCCTGCATGTCGCCCGATGCGCACGAAGACAGTGTTCGCGCACTGATCGCTGCCGGTGCAACACATGCGCGTGCCGACCAGGATGGCCTGCGACCGGTCGACCACGCCGCCGCTTCAGGACGCTGGCACGTGGTCGCCCTGCTCGACCGGGATTACCAATTGCCGAGTAACGTCAGCGTCACCGTCGATGCGATGGAACCGTCGAGCGCAGAACACCTCGCCGATGCCTTGCGCTTTGAACACTGGCGCGTCGCCGCCGCCTACCAGGGAATGATTCGCGACTGGTCAACGAATGCACGGATCAACCTGCTACGCCTGATGGACACGCCACACCAGACCGCAGCGCGCGACTGGCTACTCAATCGCGGCGTGGACGCGAGCGCGAAGCTCGACGGCGGTCATTCCCTCACCGCGCAGCTGATCGACGAATTGCCGGACAGCTTGCCGCTGCTCCGTCATGTATCGGAACGCGGCGTTGCGGTTAACGGCAGAGGTGTGGTCGCGCAGGTGCTTGCGCAAGCTGTGTCGATTGATGACAACGCCGATCTGCTGTCGTTCGCATCGCAGTTGATCGCACAGGGTGCGGATTGTCACGGGCATCACGCAGGACAACACGCCATCCATCTCGCTGTCGCCTGTGGCGATGCTTCGTTGGTCGAAGAATTGTTGATGCGTGGCGTCGATCCAAATAGCCGCAACAACGGCGGTCGCACGCCCTTGCATGCGGTGGTCGAACGCGATGGCGATGTTGGCATGGCGCTGGTTCCACTGCTGCTGCGCGCGGGCGCGCAACCGGAGATTGCCGCAGCGAACGGCGAGACAGCACTCGGTCTTTGCCTTGCGCAAGGCAAGCGAGAACTGGCGATGTGGTTGAACTGGACCCGTTGGTCGCTACCCGGTCGGCCATTGCGTGACATCGATCTTCCTGCCGCCGCCGCCGCCCACGACGCCGATGCTGTCAGCCGCTTGATCCAGCTTGGGCTGGCAATAGAAACTGAAGATGCGCGTGGCGCAACGGCACTGATTCGTGCTTGTGGCGTCGGCGATGTGCGCGCCGTCGCCGTGTTGCTGAACGCCGGCGCCGACTACGCTCATTCGGCCAGCAGCGGTGTCACACCCCTTTCGGTGGCGATCAGTGCGCGGCGCGAATCGGTCGTCCGGCTGTTGCTGGAGCGAGGTGTCGATGTTGCCCAATGCCTGCCTCGCGGCATCACCGCGCTGCATGTCGCCGCCGCGCTTGGCCTGCCGGCGATCGCCGCGCTGCTGCTCGATGCTGGCGCTGAGCCTGTCGGCTTCGATGCGACCGGCACCACCGCGCTTCACGCCGCGGCGCGATTTGGCTTCGCCAGCTCCGACACGGCCAGTGCATCGGCATTGTTCGAGCACTTGTTGCGGCACGGGGCGAAGACCAGCCAGCAGGACGATCAGGGCAGCGACACGTTGATGCTGCTGCTGGGCTCTCGCGCCGAACCCGGAACCGCATGCGATGCACAATCACTGAGCCTTTTGACCGCTCGCTTGATTGAGCACGGTGCCGTTCTGGATCAACAGGACGATCGCGGCGTCAGCGCCCTTCATGCCTGCGCGATGCATGGCCTGGTTGGCTGCGCGCGCCAACTCAAGGCACGCGGCGCGCCGCTGGACTTGACTGATGGACTCGGCCGCAACGCTGGCGAAATTGCCGCGAAGCTCGGCTACGCGGAGCTGGCAACCGAACTTGGTGCGAACCGCCATGCCATGCCAGGCGTGCGCCAGATGCTGCGCAAACGCGCTTCGGACTGATTGGTCGGTACGACGCGCCGAGACTGCATTCTCGTCTATTTTTTCATCGGCTTGGCAAGCTCGCACGAATCTGCGCGTTCGCAGTGCAACTTGGCACGGATTGCTAAGCTGTCGCCATGACGAAAACTTCATACGCCGCTGCCGACACTCTGCGCTCCGGCGATATGCCCGATACCGATCAACCCTTGCGCGACGACGTCAATCGCGTCGGTGCGCTGGTCGGCGAAATCATCGCCGAGCAGGAAGGCGAGGCGTTCTTCGATGTAGTTGAGCGGATCCGCCGCTCCGCCGCCATCGTCTACCGCGAAACAGGCGCTGATCTGGAACCACTGGAGCGCGAATTGGCTGGTTGCGACCTGACTCATTCCCTCTCGTTGGTGCGCGCGTTTGCGACTTACTTCCAGGCCGTCAACGTCGCCGAACGGGTGCATCGTATCCGTCGTCGGCGCGACTACGAGCGCAGC
>JAYTAY010000007.1:0-2357 GCA_043737255.1 Luteimonas sp. | reverse complement strand
CAGACCGCACCGGACAGCGGTTTGTCCGCCGCGGCGAACATGCGAGCCTCGGAGTCCGGACCCGCCGGGTTTTCGGTCGACTGGGTGAACCAGATCGCGCCGGACGGATCGCGGACCACCTCGTTGACGCCGAAAGGATGGTCGTGGATGCGCGTCACCGCCTCGATGAGCGTATCGACGCGATAGATGTGCCCGCCGGTGATGTCGGCCACCAGCACGTGGCGCATGTCCTGTTCCCACGACGCGCCGTTTTCTGACAGGCGGCCGAGGGCTGCACCCGTGTTGTCGATCATGTGTCGGGCCTGGCTGGTGGCGGGAGTGGCGACCGTCACTGCCGGGTTGGACACCACGAACTTCAGGAAGAATTGCCCCCACGTGCTGGCGTCGAATTCAGCCGCCCACTCGGGCAGCGGCTTGCCGCGCACTGCTTGCCGTAGTCGCGTGCGGCCGAATGGCGCGTATGCCGACTACCTCCATCTGTCAGCCGAACCGGAGCAACGACTGGTCGCCTATCGCGCGGTGGTCATGGAGCACATCGTTCCGATGGAGCTCGACGCCATCCGCGAACACCTGCAACGCCAGCACGCCTACGGAACTGACCGCTTCCGCGAAATGATCGAACACCAACTCGGCCGTCGCGCCGGCCCGGCGAAGATCGGTAGACCACGGAAAGCCGACGGCACACATCACGTGGAAAGTGCACTCTGACCCGGGTTTTCAGATGCGGGTTTCTCTTTTTCTCCTTACTGGAAATACCGGCGCCGCCCCACCAGCGCTAGCTCCCGGCAATCGACTCAAAAGCGCGATGTGCGGATCCATGTATCGGAACGCGCCCAGCTTTTCTTCAAGTTGGCATCAATCTCCGGTGAGGTGACGCCACGGCCTGCCAGCGCCAGCTGCAAACCAAGCAGCGACCAGCCGTTAAGCGGATGATCCTTCAATTCCTCGCCGTAAACTCGTTCGGCGTCCGCATATCGTTTCGCATCGAGAAGGCCGGCGCCCAGCCAGTGCCGCGCAGCGAACGGTAGCGGCTCCGGTTCGTCATAGCCCATTGAATCCTCGAAGGAGACGGCGCGTTCGAAGGAGCGGATAGCGCCCGGAAGATCACCGGCTGCACGCTGGATTTCGCCCTCCAGGATCCCCGCCAGGGTTCCCAGTAACGTCTTCGCGGTATGCGTGCGAAACATGGCCGTCGAGATGTCTGCGCTCTTCTTAAGTCGCGCCAGATACACGGTGGCGAAATCCGCTTCGCCCTGTCGCAGATGGGCATAGCCTTGGGCGAAATCCCACATCGACCCGCTTATCTCATTTTCAGGCCGGTCGCTCACATCCAGTATTTCGTCGAAACGGCCGAATCGCAGCAGGGTCAGCACCTGATATGAATTGTCATTCAACTTGGCGTAGTCCTTTGCCGCCCGCATCGCGATCGCGCCTTGGCCGTCATAGGAAGCCGCGTACAGGAGCATGTGCAGATTGTGCGCGGGATAGACCGAAATTCCGTCGCCGGTTGCGGCCTTCAGGTCGGAATGCCAAGCCTCCAGGTTAGCGCGTACCGAATCACCCCAGCGCCCCACTTCGTTCCAGGTATGCGACGGCATGTGGTTGATATGGCTGGCGAGGGGTACCGACGCGCCGAGGAACTCAGCGCACGCAAGAGCGCGCTCGGGTACCACGGTTGACTCGGTGGCATGCACATACAGGTGACAACCGCCGGGATGCTGCAAGTCCTTGGCGAGAATGCCTTCCAGCACGGCGAGCAGCCGTTGCACCTCGGGCTTCGCGACGTCGCGGTGCCCGCGCCGGGGAATGAGCAGGAACAGCGATTCGCCATACAGCGTCGCGATCTCCAGATCGTCGGGATACTTCGCTGCCACCCGCTGCATTGCCTTTGAGTACGCGGTGTCCAACTGCGTGCGTTGGGCGGGGTCAAAGGAGCGCGGATAGCGGACACTCATCGCGTCTATCAGCGCCCGCTCCTTGGCCGTTGCATGTTTCGCCAGCGCTCGCGCTTTCTGGATCGCAGCGTAGGCATGCGGGGCTTGTTCGGTGACCATGGGTTCATTGATGTACGGACCCCAAGCCCAGGCCTCGCCCCAGTGGCAGATCGCGCAACGGGGGTCGCGTTTCCATGCTTCACGGAATGATCGCGCCGCCTGAGGCAGCGCGAAGGAGTACATCAGCCGGAAGCCTTGGTTGAAATACGCCTGGGCTTCCGGGTTACTGGTCGAGATCGGCTTTTCGAATGTCCCTAGGCCGCTGGCATAGAGTTCGATCGGCTGGGTGTGCGACTCGATTTCCTTGTCCGGCTCGCCTTGCTCACCCTGCCCCAGCACGGGGGTTACCAGCGCGCACTGGCC
>JAYTAY010000006.1:0-2363 GCA_043737255.1 Luteimonas sp. | reverse complement strand
ATGCCGATATCCGCCTCGCCGTCGCGGCCGAGTACGACGCGCTGGGCGATGCCGCCGCCGCTGCTGCCGTGCTCGCGCGCGGCCCGCAGGACGAACAGAGTTACGGTCTGCGCGCGTCGTTGCTGGCCCGGGCCGAGGACAACGTCGCGCTGGTCAAGCTCTACGACGAATTGCGCAAGGGCGCCGCCGCACCCGATCCGCAACGCCGGTTGTTGCTGGGACGGACCGCGGAATTCCTCAAACGCTATCCAGAGGCGCTGGAGTGGTATCACGGCGTACCGGGCGGGTCGCAACGCTGGACCGCGCGTTTACGTGCGGCCAACGTCCTGCATGAATTGAAACGAGGCGCGGAGGCCTATGCAGAAGCCCGCAAGCTGCAAACCGAGGCCAGCGCCAGCGAAGACGCACGCCGCGACGCATACCTGCTGGAAGCAGAGCTGCGCACCAAGGACAAGGACGATGCCGGCGAACTCGACGCCTACGCACGCGGACTGGCGGCCTATCCCGATGATGGCGCGCTGCTGTATGCGCGGGCCCTGGCGTGGGAGCGTCGCGACAGGGTAGATCGCGCCGAAGCAGACTTCCGCAAGATCCTGGTCGCCGAACCCGACAACGTCGCCGCGTTGAATGCACTGGGCTACACGCTGGCCGATCGCACCACGCGGTTTACCGAGGCGCTGGAGTTGATCGACCGCGCGCGCGCCGCCGAGCCCGGCAGTTCCTCCATCATCGACAGCTATGGCTGGGTGCTCTATCGCCTGGGCCGCAACAAGGAGGCGCTGGTCGAGTTGCGCCGCGCATTCGCATTGCAGAAAGATCCTGAAATCGGCGCGCATCTGGGCGAAGTGCTGTGGGTGACCGGCAACAAGGACGAGGCGCGCAAGTATTTCGAGGAAGCGCGCAAGCTTGATCCGGACAACCGCGCGCTCAAGCGTGCACTGACGAAATTTTCGCCATGAGTTTGATGCGGCCAAGGTTGATTCGTCGATGGATAGTCGCGGCATCGTTGCTGCTGCTCACCGCCTGCGCCGCGCAGCCGATCAAACAATTGCCACCGCTGGACGCGGCGGTCGCGGCCGCAAACCAGGCGCAACGCGAAGCCGAACTTGCGCCACGGGGTGCATGGTCGTTGCAGGGGCGGGTTGCACTGTCCAACGGACGCGATGGCGGCAGTGGCCGAATCGACTGGCGACAGGACGGCGCGCGCTTCGAGGTCGCATTGAGTGCGCCGGTCACTCGGCAGAGTTGGCGCTTGAGCGGCGATGCCGCTGGCGCGCATCTCGAGGGCCTGGAAGGCGGCACGCGGAGCGGCCCGGATGCGACTTCGTTATTGCTCGAAGCCACGCGCTGGGAGATTCCCGTCGCCGCACTGGCTTCGTGGGCGCGTGGCGTGCGGGCGGATGGCAGCCACGGCGCGGCGACGATCCGCTATGCCGCCAATGGTCGCTTGGCGCAGATCGAACAGGGCGGGTGGGTGATCGACTACAGCGATTGGCGTGCGTCGGGCATTCCCGATATCGAATTGCCGAGTCGGCTCAACGCCAGCCGCGGCGACGCCCGGGTGCGCTTGATCGTGGATCGCTGGAGCGAAGGCGCCGCCACGCCATGAGCGCGGAGAAGGGCGGCTGGTCGTTCTGGCCAGCCCCGGCGAAGCTGAATCTGTTCCTGAACATCACTGGGCGCCGACCCGACGGCTACCACATGTTGCAGACGGTGTTCCAGTTTCTGGACTGGGGCGACAGCGTTCGCTTGCGGGTTCGAGACGATGGAGTTATCCAGCGCAACGGCAAGCGAATGGCCGGAATCGCTGAGAATGACGACCTGACGGTAAAAGCGGCTAAATTACTACAACTTGCGTCTAACTCCCACGAAGGAGCGGACATTATCGTTGACAAGAATATTTCCGTAGGCGGCGGTTTCGGTGGCGGTTCCTCGGATGCAGCGACGGTGTTGTTGGCGCTTAATCATCTGTGGAGGCTGCACTGGAGTCTGGATCGGCTGGCCGAGTTGGGTCTGGAGTTGGGGGCAGACGTACCGCTGTTCATCCGCGGAGAGAATGCCTGGGCCGAAGGCATTGGCGAGCAGCTCACGCCGATCGATCTTCCCCCGTCGTGGTACGTGCTGGCCGACAGCGGGGTCCATGCCTCGACCAGGGAGTTATTCCAAACCCCTGAATTGACGCGAGATTCGCCGCCCGCGACAATATCCGACTTCGTTTCGGGTGCTTTGCTCGGCAATGCGTTCGAGCCGGTGTTGCGTCGCCTGGAACCGGCTGTTGAAGCCGCGTTTCAGGCCTTGTCGCAGATCGGCCGGGCACGATTGACGGGCTCGGGCAGTGGTTGCTTCGTCGAATTCGGCGATCG
>JAYTAY010000005.1:0-2376 GCA_043737255.1 Luteimonas sp. | reverse complement strand
CGAATTCACCGAGCGCGACCAGGAGCTTCTGACATTCGTCGCGCACCATATTTCCAGCGGGCTGATGCGCAAGTTGGCGCAGGACCGCATCAAGTCCGCGCAGCTCGAGCTCGAGTTGCGTGTCGACGAGCGCACGCACGAACTGGCCGAAGCCAACAACAAATTGATCGCGCAGATCGGCGAGCGGCTGCGTGCGGAGCAAAGCCTCACCCATCAGGCGCTGCACGATGCCTTGACCGGCCTGCCCAATCGGCTGTATCTGCTCGATCGCATGACCGAGGCCATTTCAAGAAGTGCAGAGGACCCGCGCTTCAAGTTCGCCGTGCTGTTCCTGGATCTGGATCGCTTCAAACTGGTCAACGACAGCGTTGGCCATGCCGCTGGCGACGAAATGCTGATCGAGACCGCAAGTCGCCTGGTGTCCGCGGTGCGCCCGGATGATGTAGTCGCGCGGCTTGGCGGCGACGAGTTCGCCGTGTTGATCGATGGCATCGAAGGGATCGAGGCAGTGCAGGCGCTGGCGCAACGCATCCTCGGTGCGCTGGGCGATCCGGTATTCATCGCCGGACGCGAGTTGTTCCCGGCGGCCAGCCTGGGAATCGCGATGGGCCATCCACGCTATCGCACCGGCGAAGAACTGCTGCGCGATGCCGACGCTGCGATGTACCGCGCCAAGGCGCTTGGACGCGGCCGCAGTGCGGTGTTCGACGCCGATATGCGCGAGCAGGCGGTAAAACTGCTGGACCTCGAGGCAGACCTGCGACGTGCGATCAACCGCGTCGATTTCGAGCCGTATTACCAGCCGATCGTGCGCCTGGACGATCAATCCATCGTTGGCCACGAAGCACTGTTGCGCTGGCGGCATGAGTCCAGCGGAATCTTGCTGCCCGCCCAGTTCATCGGCCTGGGCGAGGACACCGGCCTCATCGAACAAGTGGACTGGCTGCTCTACCAGCAGGTGATCGATGGGCTCGCGGCACAGGGAAGCGGTTACGTCTCGATCAACGTGTCGCCGCTGCATTTCAAGTCGCCCGACTTCGCCGACCGCCTGCTGCGCATGCTCGATGTCGCAGGCGCCGACCCGCAGCGCTTGCGCATCGAGATCACCGAGATCGCATTGCTGGAAGACGCGCCGCGCGTCTTGCGCATGTTGCGCACCCTGCGCAACCACGGCGTGCTGGCGCAGCTGGACGATTTCGGCACCGGATTTTCCGCGCTCTCGTACCTGCATCGTTTCCCGATCGCCACGCTGAAAATCGACCAGAGTTTTGTCGCCGGCTTGCATGACGACCATCCCGAGAGTTTCGCGGTCATCCGCGCGATCCTTGCAATGGCGCGCGCGTTGGGCATCGAGACCATTGGCGAAGGCATCGAGACGCAAGCACAACATGCATCGCTGCTGGAACTTGGTTGCGAGTTCGGACAGGGTTATCTGTTCGGCTACCCGGAACCCGCCTCGATTCGCGCGTGATTGCGCACATGAACATCCGTCGCGCCTGCGCAGCATGGGTGGATTGATGATCCGCAGCCCGGACAAGGCCGCAGGCCGCATCCGGGACTCGTCGCGAATCTCCCGCTTCGCGGGAAGACCACACAAAACTCTTCGGCCAGAGGAAGTCGCCATGGGCAAACAGGAATTCGAGGCCTCCACGGCAGCAGGTGGCGCACATCATCATCTTGCGCAGATGGCCGGCGAGTGGGAAGGCGTCACCCAGGTCTGGTTGGATCCGGCATAACCACCGGCCAGTGAAACGCCGCAACACGGCAGCATTCGGTTGATCCTCGGCGGCCGCTTCCTGTTGCACGAATACGAAACGGGTTTCGGGGGCGATGCGCATCAAGGCGTGGCGATCTACGGCCTGCACCTGGATGCACATGCCTTTGGAAGCGCGTGGGTGGACAGTTTCCACACCGGCACCAGCGTGATTTTCTCCACGGCCGCAGCGCAGGCGTCGCAGTTTTGGCTACTGGGAAGTTACGGCGACGGACAGCAGGGGCCGCCATGGGGCTGGCGCACGGGCATCGATCAGCCGGACATCGATACGCTGGTGATCACGATGTTCAACATCTCGCCGCAGGGCGAGGAAGCCAGGGCGGTGGAGACGCGTTCCAGACGCGTGGCATGAGGCTGGGATCAGGATTGATTTGTGGGTGCGAAGCGCTTTTCGACAGCGAAGCTGCAAACATCAACTCATCCCACTCGACGCTGCCACATGGTCGGGGCCGAGTGCGCGCGACGTGGCCGGACGCAGGATGTCGGTACCGTCGCTGATGATGGTGCGCGAGAAGTTGAAGCTTGGCTCCAGCAACTGCAGCGCCTGGCCGACTTCCATCGCGCCGGTATTGGCCAGTTCTTCCTGGCCGATGATGTCAACC
>JAYTAY010000004.1:0-5710 GCA_043737255.1 Luteimonas sp. | reverse complement strand
ATGGGCCATCCAGCCCCGCTCTGGATGTTGTTCATGACCGAATTCTGGGAGCGCTTCGCGTTCTACGGAATCCGTTGGGCGCTGGTGCTGTACATCGTGGCGCAATTCCACGCAGGCTCCGCGACCGGCGAACAGTCGGCCAACCTGATCTATGGCGCCTACCTCGCGCTGGTTTACGCCGCGGCCATCTTCGGCGGTTACGTCGCCGACAAGGTGCTGGGCTACCAGCGATCCATCCTGCTCGGCGCGGTCATCATGGCGGCCGGCCTGTTCATGATTACGGTGCCAAGCGAGGAGGTATTCAAGTTCGGCCTCGCCACCATCATCGCCGGCAACGGCCTGTTCAAGCCCAACATCTCGACCATGGTCGGCAAGCTGTACATGCAGGGCGACGAGCGCCGCGATTCGGGCTTCACGATCTTCTACATGGGCATCAACGCCGGCGCCTTCATCGCCCCGATCCTGACCGGCATCATGGCCGAGCGCATGTTCGGCGGCTCGTCCGACATGCCCGCCTACAAGGTGGTGTTCCTGACCGCCGGCATTGGCATGCTGATCAGCCTGGTGTGGTTCTGGTTCGGTCGCAGGCAGCTGCAGGGCGTGGGCCGTCCGCCGGCAGGCGGCGAAGGCACTGGCCGCGTACTGATGACCGCAATCGGCGCGATCGTCGCGATCCCGGTGATCTACTTCCTGCTGTCGATGGGCGCCAGCTCGCTGCAGTGGGTGCTGACCGCGATGTTTGTGGTGCTGGGCGTGATGCTGCTGGTCGAAGGCGTCCGCGAAGGCACGGTGTCTCGTGACAAGACCATCGCGATGCTGATCATCTTCGCGTTCAACGTGCTGTTCTGGATGTTCTTCGAGCAGGCCGGCAGCTCCTTCAGCTTCCTGTCCGACAAGATCGTCGACCGCGACCTCGGCGCCCCCGGCGGTTTCGTCTGGCCGAACGCCTGGTTCCAATCGGTCAACTCGCTCGCGATCATCACCCTTGCACCGGTGCTGGCGTGGCTGTGGGTGGCGATGGGTCGCGCCAACCCGTCCATCCCGCGCAAGTTCGGCCTGGGCCTGATCTTCAACGGCCTGGCATTCCTGTTGCTGATGTTCGCGCTGTCCAGCCTGGTCAGCGACGCCGGCCTGATCCCGTTCTGGACCTTGTTCATGGTCTACGTGATCCAGTCCGTTGGCGAGCTGTGCCTGTCGCCGATCGGCTTGTCGATGACCACCAAGCTGGCACCGACCAAGTTGGTCGGCTTCGCCATGGGTGGCTGGTTCCTGTCCACGGGCATCGGCAACAACCTCTCGGGCATCTTCGCCAGCCACGTGTCCGGCACCGAAGGCATGACCACGGCCTCGGCGTTGTCGGGCTACACCTTCGGCTTCTGGGCATTGGTGATCCCGGGCGTATTGCTGTTCCTGATCGCCCCGCTGATCCAGAAGCTGATGCATGGGGTGAAGTGACGGATTGGCGCGCTGGCGTTTACGCCAGCGCCTTTGCCAATCCGTCATCCCCGCGAAGGCGGGAAGCGCCCCACAACAGCGTCGCTGGTCATCCAGATCTGATCCTGCAAATGAAGCCCGCCGAAAAGCGGGCTTTTTTTGCTTTCATGTTTGAAGCAAACATGTCGCCTGACATTTGCAGGCCTTCAAATATGCCTATGTCGGAGATTGGGTCTGGCACGCTTGTAGGCAACGCGCACCGCGGGCTTTTCGCAATCATGCCCAACGAATTTCCAAGCCGTTGTAGGAGCGCCCCGTGGGCGCCATCGCTTTACCGGTAAAGCCCCTCGCGCCCATAGGGCGCTCCTACACCAGCAAATGCCGCAACTTGGGCAAATACTTTTCCAACGATCCGGTATTCACCGCCACCACGTGGTCACCTCGCTTGACCAGACCACGCTCCAGCAATTGCGGAAGCGCCGCGGTGCACGCCGCCCCTTCCGGCGCAATCCACCAGCGCTTCTCGCGCCACACCCGCGCAAGTTCATTGGCGATGTCCGCTTCATCGACACCAACCGCCGCGCCGCCCGACGCGCGGATGATCTGCAGCACGCGGAAATGCCCCACGCCGCCCGGTACGTTCAAACCCACTGCCAATGTTTCGCCGGCAGGCAAAGCCGTCGTATCGTCTCCGCCCGCATCGAACGCGCGTACCAGCGGTGCTGTCGCCGTGCTTTGCACGCAGATCATGCGCGGCCGTCGCCCATCGATCAGGCCCAGTGCCTGCAGTTCATCAAACGCCTTCCACATGCCGAGCACGCCGGTGCCGCCGCCGGTTGGGTAGACGATGGCATCGGGCAACGACCACTGCGTTTCACCCGCGCGCGGTTCGGCCAGTTCCAGTCCGAGCGTCTTCTTGCCCTCGATGCGCCAGCCCGGTTCCTGGAACGTGGCGACGTTGAACCAGCCGTGTGGCCAGTAGTTTTCCCTGAGCAGCGCTGCCGCTTCGCGGATCGTGCCCTGCACCAGTTCCAGTGTGACGCGCTCGGGATGCAGCCGGGCCATCGCCGCGACCTGACCGAGGATCGGCATCGGCGTGTCGTCAGGCATCGCGACCACCACGTCGAGATCGCCGGCCAGTGCATACCGCACCAGCGAATCGCCGGCATTGCCCTGGGTCGGCACCGCGAGTCTGCGCAGGCCGAACTTGCGCGCCATCGCCGCCGTCATCGCCATGCCGCGATCCTTGAAACTCTGCGTCGGATTGGCGCCGTAACCGGGATGCGCCTTGCCCTCGTCCTTCAGTTGCAACTGCAATCCGGCGGCATGCGCAACCGGATGATCGGCGTAGTCGAGCAGCGGCGTGTGGCCTTCGCCAAGGGCGACGACGTGGCGCGCGTCGTCGGTATCGTTGATGTCAAGCGCCAGCAGTCCGCCGAAGCGCCACATGTCGTTGCGCAACGGGTCGTACCACCCGGCATCGGGTTGCTCGCGCGCGAGACGTTCGAGGTCGAGCAGCATCTCGATCGGCCGGCCATCAGCGGGGTCGAGATTCATCAGCCGGTCGGCCGGATATTCGATGCCGGATCCGATGCCGCGCAAACACCGCACGACACTCACTTCGGCAATCCCGCGTCGAGTTTCGACAACAGCGCATCGAGCATCGCGCGTTCGCCGGCATCCAGCGGTGACAACAACTGGCGTTCGAAGCCGAGCGCGAGCGGCACGACCTCGTCGTACACGTCATATCCGGCTTTGCTGAGTTCGAGCACCGAACGACGACGGTCATCGCCATGGGTGTCCCGCTGCAACAGGCCGCGTTCGAGCAGGCGCGCAACGGCGCGGCTGACCGCGACCTTGTCCATCGCGGTGCGTTCCGCGACCTCATTCGCCGACAGGCCCGAATAGCGGCCCAGCACCGCGATCACCCGCCACTCGGTCACACCGATGCCAAAACGCGCG
Source organism: Luteimonas sp. (assembly GCA_043737255.1). Classification (GTDB taxonomy): domain Bacteria; phylum Pseudomonadota; class Gammaproteobacteria; order Xanthomonadales; family Xanthomonadaceae; genus JALYOU01. Next base: position 2,314 of record JAYTAY010000004.1, on the reverse strand, counting down.
GCATACGCGCTGGCGATGCTCTGGCTGATGCGGTTGGAGAGCACGCTGAGCCGGTAGGGCAGGAAGCGTTCCAGTTCCAGTACGGCGTGTTCCAGCGCGGTGTGGTCGTGGTTATCGTGGCCGGGCGGCATGATCGAGGCTTCGGATGCGGACATGTTGCATTGCGCCTTGCAAATGGTTTCATCTGAAACTATAACGTCGGTACGATCCGGACAAGCCGCACCGCAGCATCGGCCAACGCTACAGGGTGAGCAACATGCTCGTCATTCCAGCCTGTGCTGGGATGACGCCTTGGCAAGTCAGGACGTTTACATGTGTCCGCACTCTCCGGAGTGTCAACCGTAGGAATTCTCAATGAGCGCCCAGACACAGACCGCCAACGCACCCAACCTCGGCATGCAGGTCACCACCTTCGAGAATCCGATGGGGATCGACGGCTTTGAGTTCGTTGAATTCGCCGCGCCTCAAGGCCAGGGCCAGTTACTGCACGACTATTTCCTCAAGATGGGGTTCACCGCGGCGCTGCATCACAGGACACGGCCGATCACGCTGTACCGGCAGGGCGGCGTCAACTTCCTGGTCAATGAAGACCCCGATTCGTTTGCCGCCAGTTTCGCCAGCGCGCACGGTCCGAGCGCCTGCGGGTTTGCGATCCGCTTCCAGAAACCTTCGGCCGAAGTGCTGCAAACGGTACTCGGCAACGGTGGCGAAATGATCACCGACAGGGCCGACAGCAAGGCCGTCGATGCGCCGGTGGTCAAGGGCATCGGCGACTGCATGCTGTACCTGGTCGATCGCTATGGTGACAAGGGCACGTTGTACGAGGACTTCCTGCCGGTGCAGGGCGCAGAGCAACATCCGCGCGGTTACGGACTGACCTTCATCGACCACCTCACCCACAACCTGTATTTCGGCAACATGCAGAAGTGGTCGGATTACTACGAGCGTCTGTTCAACTTCCGCGAAATCCGCTACTTCGACATCAAGGGCGCCAAGACCGGCCTGGTGTCGAAGGCGATGACCGCGCCGGACGGCGTCGTCCGCATCCCGCTCAACGAATCGAGCGATCCCAAATCGCAGATCAACGAATACCTCGACACCTACAAGGGCGAGGGCATCCAGCACATCGCCTGTTTCACCGACGACATCTATGCGACGGTGGAAGCGATGCGCGAACAGGGCATCGAATTCCTCGATACGCCCGAGTCTTATTTCGACGTGATCGATGAGCGCGTGCCGAACCACGGCGAAGACGTGCCACGGCTGGCCAGGAACAAGATCCTGATCGACGCCGATGCCGAAACCAAGGAACGCAAGCTGCTGCAGATCTTCACCACCAACGCGATCGGCCCGATCTTCTTCGAGATCATCCAGCGCAAGGGCAACGAAGGCTTCGGCGAAGGCAATTTCCAGGCGCTGTTCGAGAGCATCGAACGCGACCAGATCAAGCGCGGCGTACTTTGATCGTTTGAGGATCTACGGACACTAGAATGAAATCGAACGGTTACCAATCAGGGTTTGGCAACGAATTCGCCACCGAAGCGGTACCGGGCACGTTGCCGCACGGCCAGAACTCACCGCAGAAAGCTGCGCACGGCTTGTATGCGGAACAGCTGTCGGGCACTGCGTTCACCGCGCCGCGTGGCGAGAACCGGCGCAGCTGGTTGTATCGCATTCGCCCGGCGGCGATGCACGGCACGTTCGCGCCGTTTTCGCAGCCCAATTTCCACGACGATTTCGGCCACGGCCCGGTCACGCCGGACCAGTTGCGCTGGAATCCGCTGCCACTGCCGGGCATCGATGGAGGTGCAGCGCCCGTTGATTTCATCGACGGCCTGTTCACGATGGCGGGCAACGGTTATGCCGCCGCGCAACAAGGCATCGGCATCCATGTGTATGCGGCGAACAAGTCGATGGACGGCCGCTTCTTCTACAGCGCCGATGGCGAATGGCTGATCGTGCCGCAGCAGGGTGCGCTGCGGATTGCGACCGAACTGGGCGTGCTGGATGTGGCGCCGATGGAAATCGCGGTGATTCCGCGCGGGATTCGTTTCCGCGTCGAATTACCCGATGGCGCATCGCGCGGCTATGTCTGCGAAAACTTCGGCGCGATGATGCGCCTGCCGGACCTGGGTCCGATCGGCGCCAATGGCCTCGCCAACCCGCGCGATTTCCTGACGCCGAATGCGGCTTACGAAAATCTTGATGGCGACATTGAACTCATCGTCAAATTCCAGGGCCACCTGTGGCGCGCGACGATCGATCATTCGCCGCTGGATGTTGTCGGCTGGCACGGCAACTATGCACCGTACAA
>JAYTAY010000003.1:0-5732 GCA_043737255.1 Luteimonas sp. | reverse complement strand
TCAACGTTTTCTCCAGCAACTCGGTCGACGTGCGCGCATTGATGATCAGCGCACGCAGGTCCTCGCGCTGGTCGCCAATCGCCCCGGTCATGCCCTCGATGCTTTCCAGCGTGTTGGCGATGCGCTTGACGTTCTGTTCGCTCAGGACCTGGTCCATGCGGGCGACCAGTTTGCTGGCGGTGTCGGCGATGTTCTGCAATGCCGACGACTCGGTCTGGATGACCGGGATCTTGCGCTTGTCGACCGACACCAACTGCGGAGCCGCCGGGCTGCCACCGGTCAACTGGATGAATCCGGGCCCGGTGAGGCCGTCCTGGGACAACTTGGCCTTGGTATCGGTCTTGATCGGGACGTTGGCTTCCAGCCGCACCAGCGCCAGTACCTTGCGTGGATCGTTCGGAACCAGGTCGAGGCTTTCCACGGTGCCGACGTTGATGCCGTTGTAGCGCACCACCCCGCCTTCGGACAATCCGGTCACCGCTTCGTTGAAGACGACGTAGTACTCGCGAAAACTCTTTTCTGACGAATAGTTGGCCGCCCATAACGCGAACAGCAATCCGAAGATCGCAACCGCGATGGTGAAGGCGCCAATCAGGATGTAATGGGCTTTGGTTTCCATGATCAATTCCCTTCGGGACGCGGGTCTGGCTGGGGCGTGCTCATATCCGGGCTCTTGTCCGAGCTGGCGTCCGAGTTTTTTTCTGCTCTCTGCTCTGAGCTGATTTCCGGGCTCTTTTTCGAGGTGTTTTCTGCGCTGTTTTTCTCCGAGCTCTTTTCCGGGCCCTTCTGCGAGGACTTCTGCGCGGCGCGCGCGCGTGGGCCATGAAAATATTCCTGGACCCAGGGATGATCGAATTTTTCGACTTCCCCGATCGGTGCGTTGATCACCACCTTGCGGTCGGCCAGCACCGCCACACGGTCACAGATAGCGTAGAGCGTGTCGAGATCATGTGTGATCAGGAACACGGTCAACCCCAGCGCGCGTTGCAGGGTCAGGATCAGTTCGTCGAAGGCCGCTGCGCCGATAGGGTCCAGGCCGGCCGTGGGTTCGTCAAGGAACAGCAACGGCGGATCCAGCGCAAGCGCGCGCGCCAGGCCCGCGCGCTTGCGCATGCCGCCGGACAACTGCGAGGGCAGCTTGTCGAGCGCCTCGGCCGGCAGGCCAGACAACTTGGTCTTCAGCAACGCCAGTTCGTAGCGCAGCGAGTCCGACAACCCCGGATGATGTTCCTTCAGCGGCACCTGCACGTTTTCGCCGACGGTCAGCGACGAGAACAGCGCACCGTCCTGGAACAGCACGCCCGTGCGGCGTTCGATGTGGTTGCGATCGGCGGGTTCCTGCGAGCGGGCATCGACGCCGAGCACTTCGATCTCGCCCTCGTCGGGCCTACGCAGTCCCAGGATCGAGCGCATCAACACTGACTTGCCCGATCCGGAACCGCCAACCACGCCGATGATCTCGCCCCGCTTCACGTCCAGATCGAGGCCCTCGTGCACGACCTGTTCGCCGAACCGGTTGCTCAAGCCGCGTACGCGGATGACCGGTTCGTCACCGCCGGATGTCTTTTTGTCTGTCGGCTGCATGCTCAAAAGTCCATGTGCATGAACCAGATCGCGAAGATCGCATCCAGGATGATCACCAGCGAAATGGTCTGAACAACGCTCGAGGTGGTGCGTTCGCCGACCGATTGCGCGGTGCCTCCCACCTGCAGGCCTTCCAGGCAGCCAATCAACGCGATGATGAGCGCAAAGACAGGCGCCTTCGACAACCCGATAAAGAAGTGCCGTATCTCGAAAGTGTCCTGCATGCGCGTCAGATATTGTTGCGGCGGAATGTCCAGGCTGAAGGCGCCGACCGTCAGGCCACCGGCCAAGCCGGCCATCATCGCGATGAAAGTCAGCAGCGGCAGCATGACCAGCAATGCGATCACGCGCGGGATCACCAGCAGGTCAATCGGATCCAGGCCCAGCGTGCGGATCGCATCGACTTCCTCCTGGCTGACCATCGCGCCGATCTGCGCGGTGAACGCGCTGGCGGTGCGGCCGGCCAGCAGGATGGCGGTCAGTAGCACGCCGAACTCGCGCAGGAAGGCGATGCTGACCAGTTCGACCACGAAAATTTCGGCGCCGAATTCCTGCAGGATGGTCGAGCCCAGGAACGCGATCACCGAGCCGACCAGGAACGACAGCAAGGCCACCAGTGGCACCGCGTCCACACCAACCTGTTCCATGTGATAGACCGTCGGCGTCAGGCGGAAGCGCTTCGGTTCCTTGACCATGCGCACCATCTTGGCCAGGGTTTCACCAAAGAAACTGATCAGCGCGAGGGTTTCCTTCCAGTTGTCCTGCACGGTGAAACCCAGCCGTCCCAGCGCCGCACTGAATCCGTAATCGCGCTTGCGCTTGGGCCGGTCGTCGGCCACGTCCTCGATCGCGGCCACCAGTTGGCGATGGTTTTCGTCGAACACGAATTCATTGAAGGCCAGATCGTTGCGGCGCGCGTAGCGAATCAGCTGCAACACGCCGAGGGTATCGAGCCGGTCAACACCGCTGGCATCCACGAGGGTCACGCCCTTGGGCGCCGCGCGGAGCTGCTCGCTGAGGATGCCGGCATGGTTCAACGTCCAGTGCCCGGACAAGCGCAGCCTGGACCCATCCTTGGCGTCGACAGTGGCGCTGGGTGCTTTGTGAGGGGCTGCGGACATGCACGTCATCGGGTGGCGAGGGCACAGCGTAAGGGGTTTTGCGTGAGCGGGGTTGTGATGGCGGCAATGGCTTCCCATGGCTGCGTCCATCGCAGACGCGTGCGATCCTGTGCGCCCTCCGGCCTGGTCCAGGACAGGCATGTCGATCTTCACACCCGCCAGCGAGCGTTACGCCGCCCGCATCGATTTCGTTGTCGACATGGCCCAGCGCCTGCACGCGTATGGCACCACCGCGCAGCGGCTGGAAGGCGCGCTGATGGCGGTGGCGCACAAGCTCAAACTCGATTGCGAAGTCTGGTCCAATCCCACCGGCATGATCCTGTCGTTCAAGGATCCGACGCGGCTGCCGGGCGACAGCGACACCACGCGCGTGATCCGCCTCGCGCCAGGCCAGACCGACTTGTACAAACTCAGCGAAGCCGACCGCATCGCCGAAGAAGTCATGGCCGGCCAGCTCGATCTGGCGGGGGGGCAGGCCGCGCTGCAGAGACTGGACGGGCAGCGCAGCCGTCGGTGGCGTGCGATGCAGGTATTCGCCTTTGGCCTGATCGCCGCCGCCGTGGCGGGCTTGTTGCGACTTCCGTGGATCGATATCGCCACCGCGGGGGCGGCCGGATTATGCATCGGCGCGCTCGACCAGTTATCTGAACACCGGCCACGTCTGAAGGAAGCCAGCGATGCGCTGGCGGCGATGCTGGCAGGGTTGATCGCGATCACTGTTGCCGCGTTCATCGCGCCGTTGAACTTGAACACCGTGATCATCGCCGCGCTGATCGTGCTGCTGCCCGGCCTGAGCCTGACCAATGCCGTCAACGAGTTGTCCTCCCAGCATCTGGTCTCCGGCACTGCGCGTTTTGCCGGCGCGCTGACCACAATCCTCAAACTGACCATCGGCACGATGATCGCGCTGACGGTGGCGCAACTGCTCGGTATCGAACCGGACGTGCGCAACCTGCGGCCGCAACCGATCTGGGTGGAAGGCGTCGCGCTGGTGCTGGCGTCGTATGCGTTCGCGGTGCTGTTCCGCGCCCATCGTCGCGACTACGGCCTGGTCATGCTGGCCGCGGCCGCCGGCTACCTGATTTCGCGGCTGGCCGGGCAAGCCTGGGGCAGTGCGGTCGGCGTGTTCCTCGGGGCACTGGCACTGACCGTGGCCGGAAATGCGTTCGCGCGATGGGGCAATCGTCCCGGCGCGATCATTCGGGTCCCCGGGATCATCATGCTGGTGCCCGGCAGCACCAGTTTGCGTGGCTTGATCACGTTGATGCAGCAGCAGGATTTTGCCGCAGGGCAAGAGGCGTTGATGACGGCGTTGAATATCCTGCTGGCATTGATCGCCGGATCATTGTTCGGAAATCTGCTGGCGCCTGCGCGGCGGAATCTTTGACATGAAAAACGCCGGCGATTGCCGGCGTTTTTTGATTGCACTATCGGGTTTTGGATTATTTCGGGATCGCGAACTCTTCCGGTTTGCGGCCCTGCGCCGTTAGTGCAGCCAGCCATTTCGGCTGCATCCCGCGACCGCTCCAGGTTTCCGCACCATTGAGGGGGTTGCGATATTTCGGCTCGACCTTGCCGAGTTTGCGACCCTTGGTTGTCGTCTTGGTGACAGAGTTGGCTGCGCGCGGTGCTGAGTTAGCGGCAGCGCCGCCAAATAGTTCTGCAACGGAATAACCCTCGGCCAGGGCCAGCCTGGTGAGTTTGCTGCGCACTGCGGCGATAGGTTTGCGCTTGTCCAGCGTGGTCTTGCGCTTCTTGGCTTGGTTGATCAGGTCCTGCAGTTCTTTCGCAGACAAGCGATTCAAATCGATCGACATCATTGACTCCAACAAATATTCGACGAACTAAGCCATTCCATGGCGGGAACAGAATAATAAAGCGTCTCATCAAGGCCGACAAATTGCTGCGTATTATCTTCGGGCAGGCAGCAAGCAGAGCAGTGCGGTGCTCTTGTCCCCCAAGTGGACTTCGGGTGTAAGAGTGGCTTCAGCCGCGAGCGCTGGCCATGCCGGGAAACCTGGAAAGACCAGCAAGCAGGAGATATTTTCCTGCACCAACAAACAAGGTTTGAAGTCAACATCGCCACTTGCACTGTGCGGGCGAACTGGAATCCCCGTGATTCAGAGCGCGCCAGTGCTCACGGCTCAAGCCGCTGCTACAAAAATGCGCAACTGTGGATCGATTCGAGTTGGTACTCAGGGAAAACGTTGTTCAGGCTTTCTTGAGTCTCTGCAACAACGCTGCGCGATCGAGATTCTCCGATTCGCCGCCACTGCGCGCGCGATATTCAAACGTGCCCGCGCCCAGCCCGCGCTCGGACACCACCACGCGATGCGGGATGCCGATCAGCTCGATGTCCGCGAACATGGAGCCAGGACGCAAGCCGCGATCATCCAGCACGGTGTCAATCCCGGCCGCATTCAATTCATCGCACAACGCCGCAGCAGTTTCGGCCACGACCGCATCGTGTTTCGGATTGATCATGCACACGGCGACCTGCCACGGCGCCATCGCCTCGGGCCAGAGGATGCCGGCGTCGTCGTTGTTCTGTTCGATCGCGGCCGCGACGATGCGCGATACGCCCACGCCGTAGCAGCCCATCGCCGGCGTGACCGCCTTGCCGGTGTCGTCGAGCACGCTGCAACCCATCGCCTCGGCGTATTGGCGGCCGAGCTGGAACACGTGGCCGACTTCGATGCCGCGCGCGATCCCGAGCGTGCCGTTGCCGTCGGGCGACTTGTCGCCGGCGACGACGTTGCGGATGTCAGCCACCAGGTCGGGTTCGGGCAGATCGCGGCTCCAGTTGACACCGGTGAGGTGATAGCCGCGTTCGTTGGCGCCGACGACGAAGTCGTGCATCGCTGCGACGCCGCGATCGGCGATCACGCGAACGGGTTTCTTCGCATTGATCGGGCCGAGGAAGCCCGGCTCACTGCCGAGGTGTTCGACGATCTCGACTTCGGTGGCGAGCCGGTAATCTCCCAGCCCGGGCACCTTCGACAGTTTGACCTCATTGACGATGTGATC
>JAYTAY010000002.1:0-2397 GCA_043737255.1 Luteimonas sp. | reverse complement strand
TGGCGCGGGCAATGCCACACTCGGGTATGCCGCCACGTTCGCCGCGATGCTTGGCCATGTGTGGCCGATCTGGCATGGTTTTCGCGGCGGCAAGGGCGCGGCGACGCTGCTCGGCGGTTTGCTGGTGATGTGGCCGTGGGCGCTGCCGGTGATGATCGTGGTGGCGGTGGCGACGGTGCTGACCAGTGGTTACGTTGGTCTCGCCACTGTGCTTGCCACCCTCAGCCTGCCGTTGCTTGCATGGTGGACGGAAGCGAGCACAGCGCGACTGGTGTTCGTCACTGCGGCGGCACTGTTCATGCTGTTTACCCACCGCCACAACCTGTTGCGGATGTGCCGCGGCGGCGAGGCGCGCTTCGAGCGCGCACGGTTGCTGCATCGTTTGCGCCGCGGCCCGCAGTGAACGAACACGAATTGCTGGCGCGCCTGATCGCGGGGCCGGTGTCCGGCGATGCACTGGCGCGCGAGTCCGGGCAAACCCGTTCGGCGATCTGGAAAAAAATCCAGGCCTTGCGCGACAACGGCATCGAGATCGATGCGCAGGCGGGCCGCGGCTACGTGTTGCGGCAACGCGTGCAACTGCTCGAGAGCGTTGCCATCGTCGATGCCATGTCGGGCGACGCGCGCGCGGACCTTGCATCGCTGGACATCGTCTGGGCCATTGATTCGACCAACAGCGCCTTGTTGCGCGAACAGACGCCAAGGCAGGGCGCGGCCGTATTGCTGGCCGAACGGCAAACCGCTGGCCGTGGCCGTCGCGGCCGCGCGTGGACATCGCCTCTGGCCGCCAATCTGTACCTGTCCGTCGCGCGTTATTTCAGTGGCGGACTCACGCGACTGGGCGGCCTGAGCCTGGTCGCAGGCGTGGCGGTCGCCGAAGCCCTGCACGACATCGGCTACAACGATACGCGTTTGAAATGGCCCAATGATGTGGTCATCGGCGTGCGCAAGCTGGGCGGCATCCTGGTCGAAGGCGGCGGCGAACATGCCGGACCCGTGCGTGCGGTGATCGGCATCGGCCTCAACGTGCGGATGCCGCACGCGGATGTCGTGGATATCGACCAGCCATGGATCGACCTCGCCGCGATCAATACGCCGCCGCCTTCGCGCAACGCGCTTGCTGCTGGCGTGCTGACGCACCTGCTGCCTGCGCTCGAAACCTTCGATCGCGAAGGCCTCGCGCCGTTCCTGCCGCGTTACGTCGCGATGGATGGACTGGCTGGACGCACGATCACCGTACAGGCAGGCGATGGCGATCACGTCGGACAAGCGCTGGGTATCGCCGACGATGGCGCACTGCGGGTAGGCTTGGCGGATGGCGAACGCGTCTTCCACTCCGGCGATGTCAGCGTGAGGTCGCAATGACGGCGCGCTGGCTGTTCGATCTGGGCAACACGCGGCTGAAGTGCGCGCCGTTGCATGGCGACGGCAACATTGGCGAGACGGTCGCGCTGGCCTGGCGTGATGGCAGCATCGCGACGTCGCTTTTCGATGCGTCCATCGCGGGCGACGTCGCCTATGTGTCCAGCGTGGCCGCGCCGGTTGCCACCGTTGCATTGCTGGATGCATTGACGCAGCGGTTTGCGCGGATTTCGATCGCGCGCACGCAGAAAACGTTCGCTGATATGCACATCGCCTACGACGACCCCGTCGCACTCGGCGTTGACCGCTTTCTCGCATTGCTCGGCGCACGTATCCGTCATCCGCATGCAGCGCTGGTGGTCGGTGTCGGCACGGCACTGACCATCGACTTGCTTGATGCCGAAGGCAGGCATCATGGCGGCCGCATCGCACCATCGCCGGCCCTGATGCGCGACGCCTTGCACCAGCGTGCCATGCAGTTGCCGCCGAGCGGCGGCGCGTATGTCGAATTTGCCGATGACACGCTGACGGCGCTGGCGTCTGGCTGCGAAGGCGCCGCATTGGCCTTGATAGAGCGCAGCGTCGTCGCCGCCGAAGCCGTCATCGGCGCCGCACCGGCATTGCTGTTGCATGGCGGGGGCGCGGGGGCATTGCTGCCGCATCTGCCGCATGCAAAGTCAGTTCCCGCGCTGGTGCTGGAAGGGCTCGCGCAGTGGGCGGCCACGGAGCTTTTTTTTAACAGGGCTGATCAACTTCCCTGTCATCCCGGCGAACGCCTGGAACCATCTTGATCTTCGCGTTTGAGCAGGGGCCAAAGTCAAAATGGGTTGACCAGCTTCGCTATTGTAAAAGCACTTCAGCTTGCGCTGGAATGACAAGCAAGAAATCACCTTCCATATGAAACAACGCACCGCATAGAATTGCCGCATGTTCGTCCGCGCTCTCATCGTGCTGCTGGTCGCCGTCAACCTGGGCGTCGCCGCATGGTGGGCGTTGCAACCCGAACCCAAGCCCGCGCCACCAGCTGCGCAACCG
>JAYTAY010000001.1:0-25346 GCA_043737255.1 Luteimonas sp. | reverse complement strand
CAGGCGAAGCCCATTACCGTGCCTATGTCGGTCCTCCCGATGATTACGATCTGGTGGCAGCAATGTCCTTTGGCCTGTTGACGATACTTGGCCTTCGTCAGCAGCATCAGTTGCTCGACATCGGCTGCGGTTCGCTGAGGATCGGGCGCCTGCTCATTCCCTACCTCAATCATGGCGGCTATACCGGCTTGGAGCCCAACCAGTGGCTCGTACATGACGGCATCCAGAGTGAGGTGGGACAGGACCAGATCGACATCAAGCAGCCCCGTTTCGTGTTATCGGATTCGGCTTCCGAGCTCCTTGCGGAAGGCAGCAAATACGATTACCTGCTGGCGCAGTCCATTTTCAGCCACTGCGGCATGGATCTGCTTGACCAGTGGCTTGCCCAGGCAAGCGGTTTATTAGGAGAATCCGGGGCGCTGGTCGCGACGTATGTTTCCAGCGATACGGATAACGAACGTCGCGGCTGGATTTATCCAGAATGTGTTGGTTTCACATCCAAAACCTTGGACGAACTGGCGCGCAAGCGTGGTCTGGAATTTTTACCCCTCGATTGGCATCATCCCAGGCAGAATTGGGGCGTGTTCGCCAAGCCAGGATTTGAAGCCGGCTGGTATCGGGATCGCCCCTTGTCTTGGAATGCGTGTTTCGACCGATTCAATGCCAGAAGGCAGGTACATGCCGACGCATGAAGCAGCTTTCTCCACATCCAATTCGATGAGCGACAGCTGATTTTGCACTGACCCATGCGACTTCAGATCAAATATCCATCCATCCTGCCGCACGATGATGCATATCTGTGGCGCAGCGATCGTCGCGGTTATCTCCCGGCTTCAACAGGTCTGAATCCCGATACCAACACCAAGCCCTGATCGACAAGACCAGCCTGTCTGCGTGTCGAAGGTTCGAGCACTGTGTTGATGTCGCCAACCGCTGTCAGTGGTAATGGTATTCAGTGAGCTCGCGGCTTCGCTATGCTGTAACGATGAAGGGTGATTCCATCGAACGCATCTTACGCAGGCTGTATTCGGCTGTGCTGTATTTGCTTGTGCCGATCACCGTATATCACTTGATCTGGCGCGGTTTTCGTCAGCGCGAGTATTTCCAGCGTTGGAATGAACGTTATGCGTCGTACGCTTCTACGGGGCAATCGGCGCCAGTCTGGGTGCACGCGGTGTCGGTTGGCGAGGTCAGCGCTGCCGCGCCGTTGGTCAACGCATTGCGGCGCGAATATCCTGATTTGCACCTGGTCATCACCACGATCACGCCCACCGGATCCGAGCGCGTACGTAGCCTGTGGGGCGACACGGTGGAGCATGTGTATCTTCCCTACGATTTGCCGGGCGCGGTCGGGCGTTTTCTCGACCACTTCCAGCCACGGCTCGCATTGATCCTGGAAACCGAGTTGTGGCCGAACCTTCTGTTTGGCTGCCGCGATCGCGGCATCCCGGCCTACGTGCTCAACGCGCGATTGTCGGAACGCTCGTTGCGGGGTTATCGCGTGTTGGCACCGTTGATCGGCCGCGCACTGCGGACCTTGCGCTGCATCTCGGCGCAGTCGGCTGCCGATGGGGAACGCTTCCGCAAACTCGGTGCCATGCCGGAACACATCATCGAGACCGGCAATCTCAAATATGACGTCGCGATCACCGATGACGTGGCGGAATTCGTAGCAACCTTCCGCAACAGCTCGGGCGCCTCGCGCCGCATCTGGATCGCCGCCAGCACGCATGATGGCGAGGAGGCCGCCGTCGTGGCGATGCACCATCACTTGCGGCAACGATGGCCGCAGACCTTGTTGCTCTGGGCGCCGCGACATCCCGAACGGTTTCGTGCAGTCGCGCAACTTGCACTCGAAGCGGGCTGGCGCGTGGCGACACGGCGGCTCACGCACTGGCCGGACGCCAGCGACGACGTGTTCGTGATCGATACCCTCGGCGAACTGAGCAAGTTCTACGCCTGCGCTGACGTGGCATTCGTCGGCGGCAGCCTGCAAGCGGTTGGCGGACATAACCTGCTGGAGCCTGCCGCGGCCGGGACGGCGATCGTTACCGGTCCGCACCTGCACAACTTCAGCGAGATCGCGGCCAGACTCGATGCTGTCGGCGCGTTGCGCATCGCGGTCGATGCGGACGCCGTAGCGGCTGAGCTGGAAGCGTTGCTGGAAGATGCAGACGCACGCGCGGTAATGACACTTGCGGGCCGTGCGTTGGTCGATCAGGGACGAGGGGCACTGACGCGGACGATGGCGCTGATCAAGTCGGATTTACCGCACGATGACAAATGACGCAACGCATCCGCGGTGTTGCCATTGTTCCATCAAGAATCGAAGCCGGTGATGAAGAATCATGCAGGAGGGGCTTGAGCCCGACGCTGGGGGCCTGCAATCCTCGGGGCTCAAGCCACTCCTGCAAAGGCAAGCTTAAGGCGCGTGATTCAAACGCGCTTCCGGCGTGACCGTCAGCAGGCGGTTGATGTCCTGCACGTCGGCGACATCCAGCGTGCCGGCAGCCTGTTCCAGCAACAAGCGGTTCTGCAGGAAGTTGTAACGCGACAGCGCGTATTCGCGCTCGGCGTTGAACAGGGTCTGCTGGTTGTTGAGCACGTCGAGCACGGTGCGCGTGCCGACTTCCAGACCCACCTGTGACGCGTCGTAGGCGCTGCGCGCGGAGAACACTGCAAGGCGGCGGGCTTCGACTTCGCTGATGCCGGCGACCAGTGTCTGGTAGGCGTTGCGGGTATTGCGCACCAGCGCGCGTTTTTGCTGCTCGAATTCGTCCTGCGCAACATCGCGCTGTGCGATGGCCTGGCGCACTTGCGATTGCACGGCGCCCCCGGAAAAGATCGGCACGTTCAAGGTCAGTCCAATGTTTGGGCCGCGGCTGTCGTTGTCGGAAGGAAAGGTGATCCCTCTGGTGCTGCTGTCGCCAAAACTTCTCTGGTCGCCGTAACCACCGCTGACATATAACGACGGCCAATGCCCAGCACGCGCGGTTTCGATGTTCGCTTCGGAGGACTCGACCTGGAATTTCTTGGCGATCAACGCCGGATTATTCTCGATTGCGCTGTTGACCCAACCTTCTGCCGCCTGCTCGACCGGCAAAGCAGGTTGGAAGTTTTCGGGCAAACCCTTGAGGTTTCGGACTTCTTGGCCGGTGAGTTCGACCAGCGCTTGATAGGCGTCTTCCAGTGCGTTGCGCACGACGATGGTGTTGGCACGGGCACTGTCGTATTGCGCGCGGGCCTCGTGCACGTCGGTGATCGGTGCAAGACCGACTTCCAGGCGCTTGTCGGCGAAATCGAACTGCTTCTTAAGCGCCGCTTCCTGCGCTTCGGCGGCCGCAAGCGTCTCGGTTGCGACCAGTACATTGAAATACGCCTGGGACGTGCGCGTGACCAGCGTATCGCCCGCGGATTCCAGTTGGAAATCACTGGCTTTGCTCAATGCGTTTTGGCTTTTGAGCCGGGTGAAATTTCCACGGTCGTAGACCATCTGCCGGGCGTTGACATCGAGATTGCGCGATGTCGTTTCGCTTTCGCGGCTGACGTTGAACTGGATCGGCGCACCGCTGGCTGGATCGAACTGGGTCTGGCTCGACGCGCCGTTGCTGCGTGAACGCTGCAACGTGGCCGTGCCATTGATCTGCGGCAGCATCGTCGCGCGTGCCTGCACCGCACCTTCGCGGGTGGCGAAGCGTTGTGATTCGGCTGCGGACAATTGCGGGTCGCTGTTACGCGCAAGCTCGTAGGTCTGCAACAGATCTTCGGCGAAGGCACTGGCAGGCAACAGGGCCAGGGCGAGGGCGAGGGCGAAAACGAGCGGGCGGCGACTCATGTGGAATCCTTCGATCAAAACTGGAATTCGGCAACTGGCTCAGCGCCAGCAAGATAAGGCACATCGGTTTCAAACAACGACTCGATGCGTGCACCGTTGACATCCCCGCCTTCGCGCGGACTACGCACGCAGACCGCTTCCATGACCGGCGATTGGCCGCGGATCACGAACAATCGACCGCCAGGACGCAGCCAATCGGTAAACCGCGAGGGAATGGTGTCGACGGCGGCGGTCACGCAGATCGCATCGAAGCGCCGATCGGTGTCCCATGCAAACGCATCGGCGATTTCGATGCGGATATTGCTGTCGTATCCGTGTTGCGCCAGGCGTTCATGCGCGGCCGTCGCAAGTTCCGGATTGATTTCCAGGCTCACCACGTCGCGCGCCAGACGGGCAAGGCAGGCAGTGATGAAACCGCTGCCGCTACCGATTTCCAGCACTTCGTCGCCGGGGGCGACTTCGAGCGCCTGCAACATGCGTCCTTCCACCACCGGCTTCATCATCGTCTGGCCGTGGCCGATCGGCAGCGCGAGGTCGGTGTAGGCCAACGCGCGATACTCGGCCGGCACGAATGCATCGCGCGGCACGTCGCGCAGCGTTGCCAGCACGCGCGCATCGAGCACGTTCCATGGCCGGACTTGTTGTTCCACCATGGTTTCGCGGGCTTTGGCGTAATTGATCGTCATCGTGATTGTTGGTGTGGTCAGCGCGCAAGTTTAACGGGCGGTCGTTGCATGCCGTAGAGACAGGATCGCCCGCGGCCGTTGCACGACTGAGTGCCAGAAGTCACCGAGACTGGCGGCGTCATTGGTCTCAACGCGGTGCATGGGCGCGCAGGAACAGGTCGACGGTGGCATTGATGTGGGCATCGAGATCGCACTCGTTCGGTGCGCAGCACAAGCCGCTGGCCATGCGCATGTGCAACTCGCCCTTCAACAGGCAAAAGAATTGCGAGGCGGCGCGGCGGATATCGGGCACCACCAGTTCACCAGCATTGGCGCGTGCCTGCACGAACGCGGCGAACGCATCTTGCACGCGTTGCGGCCCGGCCTTCCAGAACATCTCGCGCACATGCAGGTCACTGGACTGGGTCAGCATCATCCGGTGCATCGACAGCGCTTCATCGCTGGTGATCAGCGCGAAGAATGCGCGCGCGATGCCGGTGAGTTGCGCGCGCAGCGGGTCTTGGAGGAGGTCCGCCATGAACAGTTCCGGCGGCAGCAGTTCCTCGCATTTGGCGCGCACGGCTTCGAAGAACAACGCGTCCTTGTCGCCGAAATGACTGTAGACAGTGAGCTTGGAGACGCCGGCCTCAGCCGCGATCTGATCCATGCTGACGCCGTCAAACCCGTGCTGGGTGAACATCTTCTTGGCCGCATCCAGGATCGACGCGCGCTTGTTCATGTCCTTGGGGCGGCCCGGACTGGCAACCTTGGCAGGCAGCGAGGCTGAGGCAGCAGGGGCGTCAGGCTTGGACATGAATCAATACTAGACTAATCGGTTTGTTATTTATACGATACCGCCAAGTTCATTAATTGACGATGAGGCAACGTGACCATCATGCGACTGCGCGGACTCGGGTTGGCATTGTGTATCGCCGCGTTTCTGGCGGCTTGCGGCAAGGACGACAATCCCGTCGAGGCACCACGTCCTGTACTCGTGGTCCGACCGACCGGTGGCACCGATGTCGCCCTGACCGCCTACGCCGGCGAAATACGTGCCCGCGAAGAGGCCACGCTGTCATTCCGGGTGGGCGGCAATCTGGTCCGCCGCGATGTCGACATCGGCGATCGGGTCAGACGGGGCCAGGCCCTCGCGGAGCTCGACCCCGGCGATCTGCGACTGCAGGCGCAGGCCGCGCAGGCACAATTGTCCGCGGCCAACGCCGAGCTCAATCGCACCAGCGCCGATCGCGCGCGTTTCGCCAAGCTGGCCGACCAGCAACTGGTCAGCCGCTCGTCCTATGACGGCGCCAATGCGGCATATCTGGCAGCCCTCGCTCAGGCCAGGGCCGCACGCGCGCAACTCGATGTCGCCAGCAACCAAGCCGCCTATTCGCAATTGCGCGCACCACGCGACGGCGTCATCGTGAAGCGGGAAGTTGAAGCCGGGCAGGTGGTCGCGGCAGGGCAGGCCGTCTTCACGCTGGCTGGCGATAACGGGCGCGACGTGGCGATCGCATTGCCCGAGTCGCGCATCCGCGATTTCAGCGTGGGCCAGCAGGTGCTGGTCGAACTGTGGAGTGCGCAAGGTCAGCGCATGCCTGGCACGATTCGCGAGATCTCCCCTGCCGCCGATCCGCAGTCGCGCACCTATGCGGCGCGCGTTGCGTTGCGGGGCGACGCCGTGCAGGCGGTCGAACTTGGGCAGAGTGCGCGCGTTTACATTCTGGATAACGGCCGTGTTGATAACTACCGCGGCAACGCAGACCGCAATGGCGAAAGTGCAGCCGCATTAAGCGTGCCGTTGTCGGCCTTGCAGCGCGGGACCAATGGCGCGGCGTTGTGGGTCGTCGATGCCGGCACGCGCAAGGTGCATCTGACGCCGGTCAGGCTCGGTACCTACGGCGAAGACCGGGTGCCGGTCCTTGATGGCGTCGAGGCGGATGCATGGATCGTCGCGGCCGGTGGCCATTTGTTGCGCGAAGCACAAACCGTTGCACCGGTGGATCGTGACAATCGTCCGGTCCTGCCTGCGGCTTCGGCAAAGACCGCTATGACAACGACCGCGAAGTAAGTCGTCATGGCCAAATTCAATCTGTCGGAATGGGCGCTGCGCCATCGCAGCCTGGTCATCTACGCGATGCTGGTGATGGCCATTGCGGGCATCTGGTCGTACCGGAGCCTTGGCCGCAGTGAGGACCCAGCCTTTACCTTCAAGGTAATGGTGGTGCGCACGTTGTGGCCGGGCGCGAGCGCGGACGAAGTGGCCGGGCAGGTCACCGAACGCCTCGAAAAAAAGTTGATGGAAACCGGCGAATACCAGTTCATCCGTTCGTACTCGCGTCCCGGTGAGTCGCAGATCATCTTCGCGGCGCGCGACTCGGTGGACTCACAGGACATTCCCGCGCTCTGGTACCAGGTACGCAAGAAGATCGGCGACGTCCGGCCGATGCTGCCCGAGGGCGTGGTCGGGCCATTCTTCAACGATGAATTCGGCGACACCTACGGCAACATCTATGCGTTGACCGGCAAGGGTTTCGACTATGCCGTGCTCAAGGATTACGCCGAGCGCGCGCAACTGGCGCTGCAACGCGTGCCGGATGTCGGCAAGATCGAGTTGATTGGCTTGCAGGACGAAAAGGTCTGGATCGAGGTCAGCAACACCAAGCTGGCCACGTTCGGCATCCCACTCGCCGCGGTGAAGGAGGCGCTGGAGCAGCAGAATGCGGTGACGGCCGCCGGCTTCTTCGAGACTGCGAGCGATCGCGTGCAGCTGCGCGTGGATGGCGCATTCGAATCGGTCGGTGCGATCCGCGATTTCCCGATCCGTGCAGGTGACCGCACGATCCGTCTGGGCGACGTCGCCAGCGTCCATCGCGGCTTCAGCGATCCGGCCGCGCCGCGCATGCGCTTTGTCGGCGAGGACGCCATCGGGATCGGTGTCGCGATGAAGCAGGGTGGCGACATCCTGCGTCTGGGCAAGACACTGGAATACGAATTCGGCAGCCTGCAAAACAGCCTCCCCGCCGGCATGGAATTGCGCAAGGTTGCCGATCAACCGGCAGCAGTCGATGAATCGGTCGGCGAGTTCGTGCGCGTGCTCGGTGAAGCGGTGCTCATCGTGCTGCTGGTGAGTTTCTTCTCGCTCGGTTTCCGCACCGGGTTCGTCGTCGCGATCACGATTCCGTTGGTGCTGGCGATGACGTTTGCGGGGATGCGTTACTTCGGCATCGGCCTGCACAAGATTTCGCTGGGCGCGCTGGTGCTCGCGCTTGGGCTGCTGGTGGACGACGCGATCATTGCGGTCGAGATGATGGCGATCAAGATGGAACAGGGCTTTGATCGGCTCAAGGCCGCCGCGTTCGCGTGGGACAGCACCGCGTTCCCGATGTTGACCGGCACCTTGATCACGGCCGCGGGATTCCTGCCGATCGCAACCGCGGCTTCGAGCACAGGAGAGTACACGCGCTCGTTGTTCCAGGTGGTCACGATCGCATTGATCATGTCGTGGATTGCCGCGGTGATGTTCGTCCCGTGGCTCGGCGACAAGTTGTTGCCCGATCCCGCTGTTGCCGGCAATCCGCCGCGCCCAGGATCATTGAAGGCGCGCTGGCATGGTTTCCGCCAGCGGCTCGCCGATCGCAATCCGAAATTGGCCGGCGTACTGGCGCCGAGATCTTCGTATAGCGCAGCGCCGCACGATCCGAACCTGCACGATCCGTACGCCACCCCTTTCTACAGCCGTTTCCGTGGCGTACTCGACTGGTGCCTGTCGCATCGCTGGCTGGTGATCGGTGTCACCGTCGCGGTGTTCGCGTTGTCTGTCGTGATGTTCCGCTTCATCCCCAAACAATTCTTCCCCGATTCGGTACGGCCGGAACTGATGGTCGACATGGAACTGGCCGAAGGCAGTTCATTGCGCGCCACCGAGGCGCAGGTGAAGAAACTCGAAACCATGCTGCAACAGCGCAAGGACCTTGCCAATTACGTGGCCTACGTCGGCACCGGATCGCCGCGGTTCTACCTGCCGCTGGACCAGCAATTGCCCGCGGCCAACTTCGCCCAGTTCGTGTTGTTGCCAGCCGATATCGAAGCGCGCGAAACGGTACGCACCTGGCTCATCGATGAGGTCATCCCGAAATTCCCAGACTTGCAGCTGCGTGTGACGCGGCTGGAAAACGGCCCACCCGTCGGTTATCCGGTGCAGTTCCGCGTTGCCGGAGAACACATCGAACGCGTCCGCGCCATTGCAACGCAGGTCGCCGACAAATTGCGCGCCAATCCGCACACCGCCAACGTCAACCTCGACTGGGACGAACCGAGCAAGGTGGTGCGTTTGAAGATCGACCAGCAACGCGCTCGCGCACTAGGCATCAGTTCCGTGCAGCTTGCGCAGTTCCTGACCGGCTCGCTGTCGGGCACGCATGTCAGCACGTATCGCGAAGGCAATGAGTTGGTCGAGATGCTGTTGCGCGGCCCGGCCGATGAACGCTCGCAGCTCGCCCTCCTGTCAAGCCTGGCGGTACCGACCAGCAGCGGAAAATCGGTGCCGCTTGCGCAGATCGCAAATCTCGAATACGTGTTCGAGGACGGCATCATCTGGCATCGCGATCGACTTCCGACGATCACCGTACGCGCCGACATCTACGACGGCACGCAGCCCGACACCGTGATGGCGCAGATTTCGCCGACGCTTGACGATATCCGTACCGGATTGTCGTACGGTTATTCGGTGGCGATCGGCGGCAGCGTCGAGGATTCGGCGCGTGGCCAGAACTCGATTTCCGCCGGCCTGCCGTTGTTCCTGTTCGTGGTGATCACGTTGCTGATGCTGCAGCTGCGCAGCTTCTCGCGCACGACGATGGTGCTGATGACTGCGCCGCTGGGCATCATCGGCGCGGCCTTGTTCCTGCTGGTGTTCCGGGTGCCATTCGGCTTCGTGGCGCTGCTCGGCACGATCGCGCTGGCCGGCATGATCATGCGCAATTCGGTCATTCTTGTTGACCAGATCGACCAGGACATCGCCGCCGGCCACGACCGCTGGCACGCGATCATCGAAGCCACCGTGCGCCGCTTTCGTCCGATCGTGCTGACGGCGCTTGCCGCGGTACTGGCGATGATCCCGTTGTCGCGCTCGGCGTTCTTTGGGCCGATGGCGGTGGCGATCATGGGCGGCCTCACGGTTGCGACCGGATTGACGTTGCTGTTCCTGCCGGCGTTGTATGCGGCATGGTTCAAGGTCACGGCGGACGAAGCGCGCGCGGACTGACCCTCCCCGAATGGACGACCGCGCCGCGGGACTCCTCCCTTGGCGAGCGCTAGACTGTCCGCACCGGCTAGCGAGCAGACCGATGCGGCCCGACCCCGAACCTGTCACCCCGATCTCCGATAGCGGGCTTGAGAACGCCAGTGTGCTGCCCGTGCTTAACAGCATCGCGCGGCTGGCGAGCGCGGAGATGGAACTGCGACCGATGCTGCAGCACATCGTCGATTCGCTGCACCAATACTTCGGCTGGGAATTCATCGCCTGCGCCAGTGTCGATCTGCGTGGGCGACGCTTCGTTTGCGAAGCGCTGCATTCGGTACTACCGACCGAAATGCACGTCGGATACAGCCGCGAAATCGGCTCAGGAGTGGTAGGCGAGGTGGCACGGAGCGGTGCCACCATTGAGATCGATGATGTAGCGACATGGGCGAACTTCGTCGATACCCTGCCTGGCGCGAGATCCGAGTTGTGCGTGCCGGTCAAGCACAACGGACGTGTGCTGGCCGTCCTCAATGTCGAAAGCCGAATGCCAGGTGCATTCCGTGGTCAGCGCGCGCTGCTGGAAACGGTTGCCGAGCAGATTGCAGCGGCGTTGGCCGCGGCGCGCCTGCATGAAGAGCTGAGTCGCCGCGTCGAGCTGCTGGCGATGATGAGCGAGCTTTCGCGCAACGCATTCGAGGCCGGCAACTTCGATCAGGCGCTGGATCGCATCACCGGATTCATCCGCGGGCGTTTCCAACTGGAGAATTGCGCGATCGTGCTGGCCAATGCCGAGGGCGACCTCGTCATGCGCGCCCATGCGGGCCATGTGAATCCGGCAGTGCTGCCGGCCGGCAAGTGGCCGCAGGATCGGGGCATCGCCTTGCGCGCGTACCGCACTGGCCAAGCGCAATACGTGCCTGACGTGGCTTCCGATCCCGATTACCTGATGAACGATCCGCAGGTGATAAGCGAACTCGCCTTGCCGATCCGCGTACACGATCGCCTGTTGGGCGTACTCAACATGGAAAGCGGTGGAGCCGACTCCTTCGATGCGCACAACCGCACCATGCTGGAGGCGTTGGCGACCCATGTGGCCGGCGCCATCCATCTGGCCATTGCCGCGCGCCGCCTGGCCGAGGTCAACCAGCTGCTTGAGCAACGGTCATCAGAACTGGAGACGGCGAACGATCAGCTGCGCCATGCCAACCTGGCCTTGGAGCGGTTGAGCCAGCGCGACGGCCTGACCGGCGTTGCCAACCGGCGCCGCTTCGATGCACAACTGGAAAAACTGTGGTGGGAGGCGTTCGCCAACGGTGACGATTTGGCACTGTTGTTGATCGATCTTGACCATTTCAAGACGTACAACGATACCTTCGGTCATCTGGCCGGCGACGATTGCCTGCGACGGACGGCATCGGCCCTGGAAGCCGCATTGGCAGCGCATGGCGCTGAAGTGGCCCGCTACGGCGGCGAGGAGTTCGTTGCGGTGCTGCCCGGTCTGAATGACGAGCAGGCACGGACGGTTGCCGAGCAGCTGCGCGCGATCGTGGCAGACCTGGTCTTCCCGCACACGCACGTATCGCGGGTGACCGCCAGCATCGGCGTGGCGACCTGCACGCCGGCGACAAGCGGTACCACGGAGCGCCTGCTGCAGCGCGCGGACACCGCGCTGTATGAAGCCAAGCGACTGCAACGCGACTGTGTGGTGCTGGCACCCGCGGAATAGGCCGGGATGCATGACGCCGGCGAGCAGCCGGCATAGACTCGGGATGCAAGCGACGACCGGCGCGTCCGGCCAGCAGCAGCGACGGCATCCGACCGGAGTGCAGCGTTGAAGCCTACCGATATTCGCAATCCCGACGTCTTCCACAAGGTCGTCGACTGCCAGTGGGCCTGCCCGGCGCACACGCCGGTGCCCGAGTACATCCGCCTGATCGCCGATGGCCGTTACGCCGATGCGTACATGGTCAACTGGCACTCCAACGTGTTTCCCGGAATCCTCGGCCGCACCTGCGATCGTCCCTGTGAACCGGCATGCCGGCGGGGGCGTGTCGAGGAGAACAACGGCCCCGCTTCGATGAGCGAGAAACCGGAACCGGTCGCGATCTGCCGTCTCAAACGCGTCGCCGCCGACCACAAGGGCGACGTGCGCGCACGCATGCCCAAGCCCGCGGCCACGCACAACGGCAAACGCATCGCCTGCATCGGCGCGGGTCCCTCGTCGCTGACCGTCGCGCGCGATCTGGCGCCGATCGGCTACCACGTCACCGTCTTTGAAGCCGATCCGAAAGCCGGCGGCTTCATGCGCACGCAGGTGCCGCGCTTCCGTTTGCCCGAGGAAGTCATCGATGAGGAAACGGATTACATCCTCGATCTCGGCGTCGAGTTCATCGGCAACCATCGCATCGACTCGATGCGCGCGATGCTGGCGAAAAACTATGACGCGGTCTTCGTCGGCAGCGGTGCGCCGCGCGGGCGTGATCTCGAACTGCCCGGACGCAAGGAGGGCGCGGCCAATATCCACGTTGGCCTTGATTGGCTCTCATCCGTCTATTTCGGCCATGTCACCGCGGTCGGCAAGCGCGTGCTGGTGCTCGGCGGCGGCAACACCGCGATGGACTGCTGCCGCAGCGCGCGTCGCCTTGGCGGCACCGACGTCAAGGTGCTGGTGCGTTCCGGCTTTGACGAAATGAAGGCCAGCCCGTGGGAAAAAGAGGATGCGCAACACGAAGGCATCCCGATCCTCGACTACCGCGTGCCGAAAACGTTCGTGCATGCGAGCGGTCGCCTGACCGGCATGACCTTCGAACGCGTGCGCGCCGAATACGACGACACCGGCCGGCGCAAGCTGGTGCCGACCGGTGAACCCGACGAATTCCATGCCTGCGACGAGGTGCTGATCGCGGTCGGCCAGGAGAACGCGTTCCCGTGGATCGAACGCGACACCGGCATCGACTTCGACGAGTGGGGCATGCCGGTGGTCGACAAGGTGACGTTCCAGTCGTCGCTGCCGCACGTGCTGTTCGGCGGCGATGCCGCGTTCGGCCCGAAGAACATCATCTGGGCGGTCGCGCACGGCCATGCGGCGGCGATCTCGATCGACAAGCTGCTGCAGGGCGAGGACACGCGCGAGCGTCCCGAGCCGATGGTGCAGTTGCAGTCGCAGAAGATGGGCATTCACGAATGGAGCTACAACAACGCCATCTCACCCGACGAGCGTTATCTGGTGCCGTGGTCGGAAGCGGCGAAGAAACTCGACAGCATGCATGTCGAAGTGGAGTTGGGCTTCGACGCGCAGACGGCGCTGAAGGAAACACAGCGATGCCTGAACTGCGACGTGCAGACCGTGTTTACGAAAGACAAATGCATCGAATGCGATGCCTGCGTGGATATCTGCCCGACCGACTGCATTACTTTCACCATGAATGCTGAGGAGGACGAGTTGCGCACGCGGCTGACCGCGCCGGCGCTGAATGTTGAGCAGGCGCTGTATGTGTCCGAACCGCTGAAGACGATGCGGGTGATGGTGAAGGACGAGGATGTGTGCCTGCATTGCAGCCTGTGCGCCGAGCGGTGCCCGACCGGGGCGTGGGACATGCAGAAGTTCTTGTTGCTGGAGACTTATGCGGGCGCTGGATGCCGCAACAAACGGGCAAGGGAGGCGGCATGAAGTGCAAGCTAAGCGCGGGAATGACGGCTGAAAGCATTTCGGCTTGCATACAGTACGTTGGTGCAGAGGTCACCGCATGACCCCCGCCCACGCTCCCCTGCAATCCACCAACGACTTCGTCGTCAAGTTCGCCAACGTCAACGGTTCCGGTTCCGCATCCGCCAACGAACTGTTCGCCAAGGCGATCCTGCGCATGGGCGTGCCGGTCAGCCCGCGCAACATCTTTCCGTCGAACATTCAGGGTTTGCCGACATGGTACGAGGTGCGCGTGTCCGAACGCGGCTGGCTCGGACGGCGTGGTGGTGTCGACCTGATGGTGGCGATGAACCCGCAGACCTGGGACGTCGATGTCGCCGAGATCGAACCGGGCGGCTATCTGTTCTACGACAACAGCAAGCCGCTGCCGAAGTCGAAATTCCGCGACGACATCCATATCCTCGGCGTGCCGCTGACCCAGATCTGCAACGAGGCCTGGAGCGATCCGCGCCTGCGCCAGTTGTTCAAGAACATCATGTATGTCGGTGCGCTGAGCGCGCTGCTGGACATCGACGTGCCGACGATCGAGATGCTCATCGCTGCGCAGTACAAGGGCAAGGAGAAGTTGCTGAAGCCCAACATCGAGGCGTTGCATCTGGGCCGCGACTGGGTGCGCGAGCATCTGCAATATCCGATCGGCCTGCGCGTGCAGGCGGCCGATGCGGTCGGGGACCGCATCTTCGTCGAGGGCAACGCCGCAGCCGCACTAGGTTGTGTCTACGGCGGAGCGACGGTATGCGCGTGGTATCCGATCACGCCGTCGTCGTCGCTGGCCGAGGCGTTCGAAAAGTATTGCCAGAAATACCGCGTCGATCCCGTCACCGGCGAGCACCGGTTCGCGATCATCCAGGCCGAGGACGAGATCGCATCGATCGGCATGGTGGTCGGCGCCGGGTGGAATGGCGCGCGTGCATTCACCACGACGTCGGGCCCGGGCGTGTCGTTGATGAACGAGTTCATCGGCCTGGCCTATTTCGCCGAAATTCCGGTGACCATCATCGACGTGCAGCGCGGCGGGCCGTCGACCGGCATGCCGACGCGCACGCAACAGTCCGATGTGCTGGCGTGCGCGTATGCGTCGCATGGCGACACCAAGCACGTGCTGTTGTTTCCGGAAGATCCGCATGAGTGTTTCGAATTTGCCGCCGCCGCGCTCGATCTTGCCGACCGCCTGCAGACGCCGGTGTTCGTGATGACCGACCTCGACATCGGCATGAACCAGCGCCTGTGCGCGCCGTTCGTGTGGAACGACGCGCGCGCCTACGACCGCGGCAAGGTGATGACCGCCGATGTGCTGGATACGGGCAGGGAGTTCGCGCGCTACAAGGACATCGACGGCGACGGCATCCCGTACCGCACCTATCCGGGCACGCACCCCGACAAGGGCGCATATTTCACCCGCGGCACCTCGCGCAATCCGCAGGCGCAATATTCCGAGCGCGGTGCAGATTACGTCTACAACATGCAACGGTTGTTGCAGAAGTTCGACAGCGCCAAGGCGCTGGTGCCGCAGCCGATCGTGCGCCAGTCGGATGTGCCGGCGAAACATGGCGCGATCTATTTCGGTTCGACCAGTCCGGCGATGCAGGAGGCCATCGAGTGTTTGCGCGATGAAGGAATCGCGCTGGACACGCTGCGTGTACGCGCGTTTCCGTTTCCTGAATCCGTGCGCGCCTTCATCGATGCGCATGAATCGGTGTTCGTGATCGAACAGAACCGCGATGCTCAATTGCGCTCGTTGCTGGTCAACGAGTTCGGCATCGATCCGGCGCGGCTGGTTGCGGTGTTGCATTACGACGGCACGCCGGTTACGGCACGTTTCATCGCCGATGCCATTGCGGCGCGAGTGCGTCCGGCGATGCAACGGGAGAAAGTTGCATGAGGCGGACGCTGCTGTCGCTGTTGCTCGTCATTACCGCGAAGGCGCAAGCGTTGTTCAACAGCGTAAGGTGGTCAACCCAGCGGCTCTCGCTTGGGTGCGTTGGAACCCCGAAACAAAAGTCGCTGGGTTCCCGCCCTCGCGTAATGTTCAACAGCCGGCTGGCTGGTCACGACGACCTCGGAATTTGCGGCATCGTTGAGTTGCAGTCATGACCTACCTCACCAAGCCAAAACTCCACCACCCCTCCCTCGGCTGCAACGCGATCGGCTTTACCCGTCGCGATTACGAGGGGAAAATCAGCACGCTGTGCGCAGGCTGCGGCCACGACTCGATCTCCGCGGCCATCATCCAGGCCTGCTGGGAACTCGACATCGAGCCGCACCGCGTCGCCAAGCTGTCGGGCATCGGCTGCAGCAGCAAGACGCCGGACTACTTCCTAGGCCAGTCGCACGGCTTCAACACCGTGCACGGGCGCATGCCGTCGGTGCTGACCGGCGCCAATCTCGCCAATCGCGAACTGATCTATCTCGGTGTATCCGGTGATGGCGATTCTGCATCGATCGGCATCGGCCAGTTCGTGCATGCGATCCGGCGCGGCGTGAACATGGTCTACATCGTCGAGAACAACGGCGTGTACGGACTCACCAAGGGCCAGTTTTCCGCGACCGCCGACCAGGGTTCGATGTCGAAGAAAGGCGTCGCCAACAGCGACAGTCCGATCGACCTGGTGATGATGGCGCTGCAACTGGGTGCGACTTATGTTGCACGCAGCTTCTCGGGTGACAAGCCGCAACTGGTGCCGCTGATCAGGGGCGCGCTGTCGCATCGCGGCGCCGCATTCCTGGATGTCATCAGCCCATGCGTCGCGTTCAACAACCACGCCGGCAGCACCAAAAGCTACGACTACGTGCGCGAACACAACGACGCCGTCAACCAGCTCGACGTGATGGTGCCGCGCGCCGAGATTGCGGTCGATTACCGCGCGGGCGAGACCATCGAGGTCGAGCAACACAACGGCTCGGTACTGCGCCTGCGCAAGCTGGACGATGCCTACGATCCGCGCGACCGCATCGCTGCGATGAACATCATCCAGCAGCGGCAGGCGGCGGGCGAAGTGGTGACGGGATTGTTGTTCGTCGATCCGGTGGCGGATGACTTGCACGGGCATCTCAATACCGTCGCCGCGCCGTTGAATACCTTGAATGCGGCCGAGTTGTCGCCAGGCATCGCCACGCTCGAGAAGATCAACGATTCATTGCGATGACGGCTTTTCCTTCTCCTTTCGGGGTGAAGAGGAGCGTTTGCGGAGCACTGGTCCGCGCGCGATGAACGCCTGAGCGCTGGCGCGAAGGTTGGAGCGCACAGCGAGGTGCCAGAAGGATGGATGAGGGTGTAGAGGTTCAGTCGTAGTGGACGTTCGTGGCAAGTTACTTTCCCGCCCCCAGACCCCAAGGGTGCTTCTTTCGGGGTGTCCGGCGTTTCGCGCCACCTTCTCCCCAAGGGAGATGCGGCGCTAGCCCCGCCACTGGTCGCATGTTCCAATACCCCTTGAAGCGGGGGTACCGCGGCCTTGCGCCACGGTTGAGACAGTCCCTTCGAACCTGATCCGGTTGAGACCGGCGTAGGGAAGCTTCGCAAGGATCCGCACACAGGAAACCCGCCGTCCGCATTCCGGGCGTCGGGGCTGAAGCCCCTCCTGCAGGCAATTCCATGCGCCGCCGCTTCGTAAGTGATGCGAATCCTTCGCCATCCAAACGGACGAACGCCATGAATGCAGTGCCTTCTTCGCTGTTGCAGCAGACCCAACAGCTTTCCGAATCCGTCACCCGGCCGATCCCTGGATCGCGCAAGATCTTCATCGAGGGTTCGCGTCATGCCTCCCATGGGCATGTGGTGCGCGTGGCGATGCGCGAGATCGTGCAATCGCAGACGCCGACGCTGTTCGGTGGCGAGGACAATCCGCCGATCACCGTGTACGACCCGTCCGGTCCGTACACCGATCCCGACGCCAGCATCGATCTCGCCATCGGCCTCGCGCCATTGCGGGCGAAATGGATCGAGGAGCGCGGCGATACCCGATTGCTGCCGCAACTGAGTTCCGAATTCGGCCGCGGCCGCGAAACCAATGCGCGCCTCGACGCGGTCCGCTTTCCCAATCGCATGCTGCCGCGGGTCGCCAGGGCGGGCGCCAATGTCAGCCAGATGCACTACGCGCGGCGCGGCATCGTCACCCCGGAGATGGAATATGTCGCGATCCGCGAGAACCAACGCCTTGATGCGGTGCGCGATGCGGGGTTGCTGAAGCAGCATCCAGGCGAGAGCTTCGGCGCAAGCATCCAGCACTTCATCACGCCGGAATTCGTCCGCGACGAGATAGCGCGCGGCCGCGCAATTTTGCCAAACAACATCAACCATCCCGAAAGCGAGCCGATGATCATCGGTCGCAACTTCCTCACCAAGATCAATGCCAATATCGGCAACAGCGCGGTGTCTTCAGGGATCGCGGAAGAAGTGGAAAAACTTGTGTGGGCGATCCGCTGGGGCGGTGACACGGTGATGGATCTCTCCACCGGCAAGCACATCCACGAAACCCGCGAATGGATCATCCGCAATTCGCCTGTTCCCATCGGCACCGTTCCGATCTATCAGGCGCTTGAAAAAGTCGATGGGCGCGCCGAAGAACTCACTTGGGAGATCTTTCGCGACACGCTGATCGAACAAGCCGAGCAGGGTGTCGATTACTTCACCATCCATGCCGGCGTGTTGCTGCGTTACGTGCCGCTCACGGCGAAGCGCGTCACCGGCATCGTCTCGCGCGGCGGTTCGATCCTGGCAAAATGGTGCCTGTCGCATCACAAGGAAAACTTCCTTTACACGCATTTCGAGGACATCTGCGAGATCATGAAGGCCTACGACGTGGCTTTCTCGCTCGGTGACGGCCTGCGTCCCGGCTGCATCGCCGATGCCAATGATGCGGCGCAGTTCGGCGAGCTGGAAACACTCGGCGAACTGACCAAGATCGCGTGGAAGCACGACGTGCAGACCATGATCGAAGGCCCCGGCCATGTGCCGATGCAGATGATCAAGGAAAACATGGACAAGCAGCTGGCCGAATGCGGCGAGGCGCCGTTCTACACGCTGGGGCCGCTGACCACCGACATCGCGCCGGGTTACGACCACATCACGTCCGCGATCGGCGCGGCGATGATCGGCTGGTACGGCACGGCCATGCTCTGCTACGTCACGCCGAAGGAACACCTCGGACTGCCGAATCGCGAGGACGTGCGCGACGGCATCATGGCCTACAAGATCGCGGCGCATGCTTCCGATCTCGCCAAGGGCCATCCCGGCGCGCAGGTTCGCGACAACGCGCTCTCCAAAGCGCGGTTCGAGTTCCGCTGGGACGACCAGTTCAACCTTGGACTGGATCCGGAAAAAGCCAAATCGTTCCACGACGAAACCCTGCCCAAGGACGCGCACAAGCTCGCGCATTTCTGCTCGATGTGCGGGCCGCATTTCTGTTCGATGAAGATCACGCAGGATGTGCGTGACTATGCGGCGGAGCATGGCGTCGATGAAGCCGCGGCGCTCGATGCCGGCATGGCGGAGAAGTCAGCGGAATTCGTCGCTGCGGGCGCGAAGGTTTATCACATCGAATGAACATGGCCAGGCCGGAGACGCGGGGCGATTCGTCGGGATTCTTTTTGAATCTTCGCGAGTCCCCCTCGCGCGCGTTGTTGTTCGTGCAGTTGGTCGCGGTGCTGCTGTATCCGTGGTTCGATTGACGCGTCGCCGGGCAGCTGGTGGTGACGGCCATCAGCGTCGGCGTGCTGTCGGCGGCCGTCTGGATGGTGCACAAGTCACCGCGCGCGGCATCGGTGGCGGGCCTGCTGGCTGCAGTCGGCATCGGCCTGCATGTGACCTTTGTGCTGCAGGGCGTTCGCTGGGCCGGCCTGCTGGGCGCGGCAGGATATGCGGCCGCGTATTTCTACGCGGCCGGCGCGCTGATCAGCTACATGATGAGCGACGAGAACACCTCGACCGACGAGATGTGGGCGGCAGGTGCGACCTTCATGTTGTTCGTGGAGGCCTACGCGTGGGTGTTTTCCGGTGTGCAGCTGCTACAGCCGGGTGCGTACGTGCTGCTTGATGTCGATGGCAGGCCGCTGAGCTGGGTGGAACTGCTATTTCCCAGCGCCACCAACTTCTCGGCCACCGGCTTGAGCGACATCATTCCTGCCGGACCGCATGCGCGCACGTTGATCATCGTGGCGCAGTGGAACGGCGTGATGTACATCGCCATGGTGGTGGCGCGCCTGGCGGGCTTGCTG
Source organism: Luteimonas sp. (assembly GCA_043737255.1). GTDB lineage: Bacteria > Pseudomonadota > Gammaproteobacteria > Xanthomonadales > Xanthomonadaceae > JALYOU01. Next base: position 5,682 of record JAYTAY010000001.1, on the reverse strand, counting down.
CGCAAACGCGCCGACCGCTGAACGGCTGCATGAACTCGCGACAACGCTGCCGACACGTGCGCTGACCGGGCCCCAACCAGCGCCGCTGCGGTCTTACACTGAAGACCATTGATCGGAGAACACCCATGAACCGTTCGCGTTCCGGCAAGACCATGATGTTTGCGCTGTGTGCTCTGTTGGCAGTGCTCGCCGGTTGCGTTACCGGCCCGCGCATCCGCACCGATTTCGATCCGGAAGCGGACTTCGGCCGCTATCGCACGTACGCTTTCTACCAGCCGATCGCGATGGAAGCGTCGGGCTATTCGACCTACATCACCGACCGCATCAAGACCAACCTCCACCGCGAAATGGTCGCACGCGGATATGTCTACAACGAAACCGTGCCTGACCTACGCGTCAATTTCCAGGGCATCGTCGAGGAACGTACAGACGTGTATTCCATGCCCAGGGTCGACTACCAGTACTACTACAACTACCGCGCGCGGAGCTATGTGGCGGTGCCTTACTGGTACGACGAGGCGCGGGTCAGCCGTTACACCGAAGGCACGCTCAGCGTCGATCTGGTCGATGCCACGCGCAATCGCCTGGTGTGGACCGGCGACGCGATCGGTCGCGTGATCCAGAAGACGCCGCAGGAGCGGGCGCTGGAAGTCGATCGATCGATCGCGGAAATCTTCCTGCGCTATCCGTATCGCGCCGGGTCGTCGCAGCCGGTGCCCGCGAACTAATCCTCGGGGGCAAGTTCGATTCGTTGCAACCCGCCATGATCGCTTGGCGGCCCCGGTGATCCACGACGTTTCGCCGGTTGCGCTGCCGCGCATGGCTGTGATCGACTGAGCCCTCGCCAAGGACTCCAGCCCCATGCAGCTTCCGGCCGAACGTAACTCTCACTGGACCTCGCTGGCGCGCCGCCATCCGTCGGCGATCCTGTTGGCGGCACAATTGCTGAGCCTGCTGCTGTATCCATTGATGGACGAGACCCAGACCGGCCGCGTGTTGTTCAGCGCGGTGGCTCTGGTGATCGTGCCGCTGGCGGTCTGGGTGGTGAATCGCAGCCACGCGGTGAACTGGATCGCCTGGTCGCTGGCGCTGCCCGCCATGGTGTTGTCGGTAATGGCGATCGTGTTCGATCGTCCGGGATTGCTGGTCGCCTCTTCTCTGCTGGAGGCGGCGCTGTATTTCTATGCCGCCGGCGGCCTGATCCTGTACATGCTGCACGACCACCGGGTCACGGCCGATGAGCTGTTCGCGGCGGGTGCGACGTTCACCCTGCTGGCATGGGGGTTCGCTTACGCATTCTTCGTCTGTCAGGCTTGGTATCCCGACAGCTTCACCGGCATGGTCGAACCGGCGCGGCCGCGAAGTTGGATGGAACTGCTGTTCCTGAGCTTCAGCGTGCTGTCCTCGGTGGGCCTGAGCGACATCGTTCCGATCAGTTCACCCGCGCGCGTGCTGGTGATGCTGGAAGCCTTCACCGGTGTCGGCTACATCGCCACCGTGGTGTCGCGCCTGATCGGCCTGACCATCGTCCGCGAGAGGGATCGCAAGTAGGGTGCCTTGGCCCACAGTGGCCGTACTTCTAACGATGAGCGATGGGCCGGGACCCACCCGACGCATGCATCAGAAATTCGGCTTGTCCGGCGTGTCGTTGTAGCGCGTGATCGAATCGCGCAGCACCTGGCGGGCTTCATCGCGGCCGCCCCAGCCATCGAGCTTGACCCACTTGCCGACTTCCAGGTCCTTGTAGTGCTCGAAGAAGTAGCCGATCCGGTCGAGCCAGTGCTTGGGCACGTCGTCGAGATGCTCGATGTGCGCGTAACTCGGGAACACCTTGTTGATTGGCACGGCCAGGATTTTTTCGTCGTCGCCGGCCTCGTCTTTCATCCGCAACACACCCACCGGACGCACGCGGATCACCGAACCGGGGATCAGCGCCAGCGGCATCAGCACCAGCACGTCGGCGGGATCGCCATCGCCGCACAGCGTGTGCGGGACGTAGCCGTAATTGCAGGGATAGCGCATCGGCGTGGACAGCACGCGGTCGACGAAGATCGCGCCGCTGGCCTTGTCCACTTCGTACTTGACCGGTTCGGCGTCTTTCGGGATCTCGATGATGACGTTGATTTCGTCGGGTGGATTGTTGCCGGTGGGGACAAGGGCAAGGGCCATGGGGATGCTCCAAAGTGCGCTGCGGGGGCTGATCTCGCGATGCGGAGCGCGCATTTTACGCGGTGGTGGAACGTAACGAAGAATCGGCTCTCTTGCAGGAGCGCCCCATGCGTGCGGTGGGCTTTTCCGGGAATGCCTCATCGCGCCCATGGGGCGCTCCTACAAGAGGCGAGGGTGCTAAAAAAAAGAAGCCCCGCACGTGCGGGGCCTCTTCGTCATCTCCGCGACAACAACTACAGCAACGGCACCATCAACAACGCCACGATATTGATGATCTTGATCAGCGGATTGATCGCCGGGCCGGCCGTGTCCTTGTACGGATCGCCGACGGTGTCGCCGGTGACCGCGGCCTTGTGCGCCTCGGAGCCCTTGCCGCCGTGGTGGCCGTCCTCGATGTACTTCTTGGCGTTGTCCCACGCGCCGCCGCCGGTGGTCATCGAGATCGCGACGAACAGGCCGGTGACGATGGTGCCGATCAGCAGGCCGCCGAGGGCCTGCGCGCCCAGCACCAGGCCGACTACCACCGGAACCACGACCGGCAGCAGCGACGGCACGATCATTTCCTTGATCGCCGACTTGGTCAGCATGTCGACCGCGCGCGAGTAGTCGGGCTTGGCGGTGCCCTGCATGATCCCGGGGATCTCGCGGAACTGGCGCCGCACTTCCTCCACTACCGCGCCGGCCGCGCGGCCGACGGCTTCCATCGCCATCGCGCCGAACAGGTACGGGATCAGGCCGCCGATCAGCAGGCCGATGATCACCATGTGGTTGGACAGGTCGAAGGTCAGGGCCTGGTACACGCCGCCGCCCGCAACCGCGTTCGCTTCGCCCACCGTGGTCAGGTTGTGCGTGTAATCGGCGAATAGCACCAGTGCGGCGAGTGCTGCCGAACCGATTGCGTAGCCCTTGGTCACCGCCTTGGTGGTGTTGCCGACCGCGTCAAGCGGATCGGTGACGGCGCGCACTTCCGGCGGCAGTTCCGCCATTTCGGCGATGCCGCCGGCGTTGTCGGTGATCGGGCCGTACGCGTCGAGCGCCACGATCATGCCGGCCATCGACAACATTGCGGTGGCGGCAATCGCGATGCCGTACAGGCCACCGAGCAGATGCGCGCCCCAGATCGCGGCGCAGACCACGAGTACCGGCAGCGCGGTCGACTTCATCGAGATGCCGAGGCCCGCGATGATGTTGGTGCCGTGGCCGGTGGTCGATGCCGCGGCGATGTGCTGCACCGGCTTGAACTGCGTGCCGGTGTAGTACTCGGTGATCCACACGATCAGACCGGTCAGTACGAGGCCGATCAGCGCGCACAGGAACAGGTTGGTCGACGTCACGGCGAGGGTGCCGTCGAGCGTCGTCAGACCGCTGGGAAACATGTCGGCCGTGACAAACCAGAACATCACCGCCGACAGCAACGCGGAGACAATGACGCCCTTGTACAGCGCGCCCATGATCGAGCCGCCTTCCTTCACCTTGACGAAGAACGCGCCGATGATCGAGGCGAGGATCGACACGCCGCCCAGCACCAGCGGATACAGCACGGCGTTGGTGTCGACGGCGAACATCAGCCCGCCGAGCAGCATCGTCGCAATGATCGTGACCGCGTAGGTTTCAAACAGATCCGCCGCCATGCCGGCGCAATCGCCGACGTTGTCGCCGACGTTGTCCGCGATTACGGCCGGGTTGCGGGGGTCATCCTCGGGAATGCCCGCTTCGACCTTGCCCACCAGGTCGGCGCCGACATCCGCGCCCTTGGTGAAGATGCCGCCGCCCAGTCGCGCGAAGATCGAGATCAGCGACGAGCCGAAGGCGAGCCCGACCAGCGCATGCAATGCCGGCTCGCCGGTAATGCCCATGTTGGCCAGGACCATCCAGTAACCGGCTACGCCGAGCAGGCCGAGGCCGACCACCAGCATGCCGGTGATCGCGCCGCCGCGGAACGCGACATCCATCGCCGGGCCGATGCCGCGACGCGCGGCTTCGGCGGTGCGCACGTTGGCGCGCACCGATACGTTCATGCCGATGTAACCGGCCGCGCCGGACAGCACCGCGCCGATCAAGAAGCCGACCGCCGTGGGCCAGCCGAGGAAGAATCCGACCAGGATCAGCAGCACCACGCCGACCACGGCGATGGTGGTGTATTGCCGGTTGAGATAGGCGCGTGCGCCTTCCTGGATCGCGCCGGCGATCTCCTGCATGCGCTCGTTACCAGCCGGCTGCCGGTTGATCCAGGCCGTCGAAACGACGCCATACAAAATCGCGATGACGGCGCAACCCAGCGCCAGCCACAAACCGTACTGCTCCAGCATGAATCCTCTCCCCGAGTGATGCCGATGTCGAAATTGCTGCTTTGCAAAACCCCGCGACTATCGCACAGGGTCCGCAGACCAGCCAAACCGTCAAGAGCTCTGCCTTCGGGGTGGGGACGTTGTTGCGCGGGGAGACGCATTTCGTAGCCCGGGTAAGCGCAGCGCATGCGGGGCTTTCCAAGACGTGACGAAAATCACCGGGTGCGGCCTGCAGCCTTACCCGGGCTACGCTCGGCGGACAGCATGGCCGTCATCCCGCGAACGCGGGGATCCAGCGCCTCAAGCCGTTGAAAGCCAACAGCCACTGGGTTGACCAGCTGCGCTGTTGTACAGAGATCCCGTAGGGCGGAATGACCAGCTTCGCTGTTGAAAAGCGCTTCGCGTAGCGGCTTCCGCCGCATGTCGTTCCGATCGAGGCGAACTCCGGGCGCCGGGGATTGATCGGACGCGTCACATGCGGCGGAAGCGATTGCGTCGATTCCGCCCTACTAAGGATCAAATCGCGCGTGATGGCCCCGATGATTCAGGACTCGACCCAGTCAACGGCCCATGTTCAGCCGCCCCATGACAGCCTTCGCACCTGATTTGAGGAGATCCACCATGCGATTCGCCCCATTGCTTGCTGTTCTCGGTCTGGTAGTGATGTTGCCGGTCTCCGCCGCCGACCCCACCCCGGAAATCAAACGCGACGCCGCCAAGCCGCAAGTCATCGGCGCCGTGCACACCCTGCGCACCATCCCCGAAGCCTGCGCCCGCATGGAAGGCCAGTTCACCGGCCAATCCGCGCAGCCGTACAAATTCGCCGTCGTCCGCACCAGCCCCAACTGCCAGGCGCGCGCCAAGTTCGTCGATGCGGCCAAGGCCAAACCCAGCGCGGACTCCGGCTGGAAATTCAATGACGTGATCCGCGTGCCCAACGCCACCTGCGCCACCCAGCAGGCGGTCGTGCGCGTCTGGCGCAAACCAGCGAACGCCGTGCCGCCGAAGCTCGACGCACAGGGCCGCTCGCGCATCTATCTGAAGGAATCGGTCGACGCCGCAAGGAAGGGTGACATCGCGGCAATCCCGATGTACGCCGCCGCGATGGCGGTCGAGGGCGTGCCCTGTCCGAAGTGATCGACGCTCGAATCGTCTTCGCAATTGAAAGAGGCCGCATCGCGGCCTCTTTTTTTCATCGCCGCTTGCTATTCGTGGGGGAGGCTTC